>JBPCUG010000701.1:0-12737 GCA_051011275.1 Cyclobacteriaceae bacterium
TTGGTAGGGCCCAATTTAGATGAAATGGGAGTTCGATTCCCTGATATGAGTGAGGCTTATGACAAAATAATGATCACCCAAGCTTTAACAATAGCTAAAGATCATGAAATACCGGCGCATCAAGGGGTATATGCGTCGGTTTCCGGACCAACTCTGGAGACCGTGGCTGAGTATAAATATCTGCGCGCAATAGGGGCAGATGCTGTGGGCATGTCAACCGTTCCGGAAAATATAGTAGCTAGGCATATGGATTTACCGGTTTTTGCCATTTCAGTGGTCACTGACCTAGGTGTGCCCGGGAAAATAGAAAAAATAACCGTTGAGAAAGTCATCGCAGCAGCAAAAAAAGCGGAGCCAGGTATGACCACCATTATTAAGGAATTGATCGCCCTCCAATAATTTGTGCATAATGCCAATGTCATTGCGCTTTGAACTTAGCACAGGTATTTTTATTTTTGTCTTTCTTCTAATCTATGTCCCTAGCGGTTAAAAACCTCAGTAAATTTTTTGGGCCTCAAAAGGCAGTGGATAATGTTTCTTTTGAAATAAAAGAAGGAGAAATTGTGGGGTTTCTAGGGCCTAATGGAGCGGGCAAGTCAACCACCATGAAAGTTGCTACCTGCTATCTACCCCCAAGTGAAGGCATAGTAAATGTTGCTGGCTTTGATGTAGTCAATGATCCCGTAAAGGTCCGTAAAAATGTTGGCTACCTTCCGGAGCACAACCCGTTGTATTTAGATATGTATGTACACGAATATCTGGGTTTCATCGGATCGTTGCATCAACTAAAGGGAAAGGTACTGAGGGAACGAGTAAAAAAAATGGTTGCCCTTTTCGGGCTTACCCGGGAACAGAATAAATTGATTGGTGCTTTGTCTAAGGGCTACCGTCAGCGCGTGGGGTTGGCCCAGGCCCTGATCCACGATCCGAAGGTCTTGATCTTAGATGAGCCGACCACCGGTCTCGACCCGAACCAAATTATAGAGATCCGGGACTTAATTAGAGAGGTAAGCCAGGAAAAGACGGTGCTCTTCTCTACACATATTATGCAAGAGGTTCAGGCAATCTGCCAAAGGGCCATTATTATAAATTTGGGTAAGATCGTAGCAGATCGTCAAGTCTCTGAGCTACAGCAGGAAATGGGCACCACAGTAATGACGCAAGTCGATTTCCTAGAACCTGTAAATGTCAAAAAGCTAGAAGATCTGGACGGGGTGTTACAAGTAGAATCCAGGACTTCATTCAGCTTTATCATAAAGTCAGATCCAAAAAAGACATTCGTCCAGTAATCTTTCACTTTGCCGTAGATCACAATTTGACATTAGTTGGGATGCATCAACAGGAAAGTTCATTGGAAAAAGTATTCCAGCAGTTGACTCAGGAGGGCTATGCTTAGCATCTTTAAAAAGGAAGTTGCCGGATTCCTGAATTCATTGATCGCCTATATCGTCATTGGTGTATTTCTAACCAGTATCGGGCTGCTCATGTGGGTATTCCCACAAACCAACGTACTGGACTATGGGTACGCAGATATGGAGACCCTCTTTAGTTTTGGACCTTATGTGTTTATGTTCCTGATCCCTGCTATAACCATGCGCAGTTTCGCCGAAGAGAAGAAATCAGGAACCATCGAGTTACTGCTTACAAGACCAGTTACTGACTTGAAGATTATTTTAGGTAAGTACCTGGCCGGCTTTTTTTTGGTCCTGTTTGCTTTAATACCAACCTTGGTTTCTTCCTATTCTCTTTATAAGCTGGGAAACCCAGAAGGGAACTTGGATACTGCGGGTATAGTAGGCTCCTATGTTGGATTGCTGTTGCTTGGAGGAGTTTTCACATCTGTCGGGATTTTTGCATCTGCTCTTACCGAAAATCAAATTGTTTCCTTTATTTTGGCGGTTTTTCTGTGCTTTCTACTTTATAATGGGTTTGATTCACTGTCTGGCTTGGACGGATGGGGTGGATGGATCGAGAAACTTGGTATTGTTTACCACTACAATGCAATGAGCAGGGGATTGCTAGATTCCAGAGACCTTTTATACTTTATTAGCGTGATCATAGTAATGATCCTACTAACTAAGCTCATCTTAAGCAGCAGAAAATGGTAGGCTCGAAGAAATGGGAAGACTTACTATGGTTTGGCATCATTCTGATGAGCGTGATCATTTTAAACCAACTGTTTGGCAAAACACCTTTTCGATGGGACCTAACAGAAGAAAAGCGATTTACCATTCAACAGCCTACCAAGGACCTATTAAATAGTCTTGAGGATGTGGTTTATGTAGATGTATATCTTGAAGAGGATCTTCCATCAGGATTTGCGCGACTAAGGAAGGCAATTTTTGAAACTTTAGAGGAGTTTCGACTTGAAGCCAATGGAAATCTTCAATATAGGTATCAGGATCCAAACCTGGCAAAAAGCGACAAAGCTCGGCAGGAATTTTATTTTAACCTAGCCCAAAAAGGCATTTCAGGAAGTAATGTTATAGATAAGGAAGATGGCACAACTACCCAGAAGCTGGTATTTCCAGGAGCTATAGTCTCTTACGGTGGCCGTGAAGCAGGTGTATTGATGTTGAAGGGTAATAAGGGTGCTGGTCCGGAGGAGCAACTTAATCAGTCAATTGAAGGAATTGAGTACGAATTGGCAATGGCTATTCGCCAGATTACTCAGGATCGAAAAAAGGCCATCGGTTTTGTGCAAGGTCATGGTGAGTTGGATTCATTGGATGTCATAGATATTCAAACAACGCTTGCTGAAAACTATGATTTGAAAAAATTGCAACTGGATAACGATGTTTCCCTGCTAGGCTTGGATGCCGTGGTTATTGCCAAGCCGGTACAACCATTTCAGGAGTATGAAAAGTACCTACTCGATCAGTATATAATGGGTGGTGGTAAAGTACTATTCTTTTTAGATGCGCTGCGAGTCAATATGGATAGTGTAGGTGGTCCCGGGACATATGCATTTCCTTACGATACGCAACTTAGTGACCTGCTTTTTAGTTATGGATTGCGTATCAATTTGGATCTGGTAGTTGATGGTGTGGCTCAAAAGTATCCTGTAGTTGTTGGTAATGTCGGGAATCAACCGCAGGTGCGATGGCTTGACTGGCCTTTCTATCCGCTGGCTAACTATCTAGGCAAACATCCGGTAGTCAGAAATATAGATGCGGTTTCTATGCGATTTGCCAGTAGCATCGATACTGTAAAGGCAAATGGCATCAGCAAAACACCGTTATTGTTTTCTTCTCGCTATTCCAAAAAAGCCCCTTATCCGGTAAAAGTGAGCTTTAACGAATTGAGGAAGCAGTTCAATCCAGAAACCTTCAATCAAGGGCCTATCCCTTTGGCCTATTTATTGGAAGGCTCATTTACTTCAGCTTACAAGAACAGGATCTTGCCTGATGGAAGTGATGCAGCCAAGTTTCGGCCTGATGGAGAAAACTCTAAAATTCTGGTCATATCAGATGGTGATTTTTTGCGTAATGATATCAACCCACGCAATGGGCAACCGCTCCCATTAGGTTTCGATTTGCAATCGCAATTGCCGGCCTTTGCAAATAAGGATTTTATAACAAATGCACTTGCTTACTTAACCGATGATCAGGGCATTATCAATGCCAGAGCCAAGGAAGTGCGGATCCGGCCACTGGATAAATTCCGAATTGAAAAGGAAAAGCTTAAATGGCAAATGATCAACTTGGTTCTACCTTTGGTGGTGCTGATATTATACGGCGTCGTTCGTTATTATTTACGCAAAAGAAGATTTACTCGATTCACATCATGAAGATCCCCAAGAATTATCTTCTGTTAGGAGTTTTGATCGTGTTAGTGGCAATTTCCTGGATGCTCGACAGGAGTAGTGATCCAAATCTTGGAAGCCAGCAGGCAGAAAAAGATCTATTTGCCATTAAAGACCCTTCGCTAGTGAATCAGATAGTCCTTTCCTCTTCGGAGGATTCGGTGATTTTGGCTCAAGAAGCTGGGATCTGGCAGGTCAATGGCCGTTACCCTACCGATGTGAGTAGCTTAAATTTGCTACTGTCTGTCTTACAGCAAGTAGAGGTAAATCGCCCAATTGGCCGACAGCTTCGGGATGAATGGTGGGATCGATTACAAGATAGTGGGACCAAGGTGTCTGTTTTTTCTAATGGGGAATTGATTACAACCTTCATAGCAGGAGGGGATCCCGCTCAGTCGATCTCATATTTTGCTGATCTGGATAACCAGGCAATTTATCAGGTTCGGCTACCAGGCTACAACACCTATTTGTCAGAGATCTTCGAGAAACCTGAAAATCATTGGAGGGATCGACGGGTCTTTACAACTAGCTGGCAAACCCTGGATAAAATTAGCGCTGACCATTTGTCTGATCCAACACAAAGCTTTGAGATACTTTTAGAGGGCACCACCTATATGGTTCCAGGAGTAAACCAGATAGACACTGCTAAGCTCTTCAATTTCCTTGATGGTATTACCTATCTTCAGCTAAATCAGTATGTGGATACCCTAGTTGGTGGTGAGCCGAAGTTAACAGTAGAAGTCAAGGATATTGATCCATTGAAAAGCAGGAAATTGATCGTTTACCCACTTATGGAGAATAGCACGGTTTACTATTGTAAACTAGATAATGACTGGGTGACCATAGGAAGTGATCTGATCGCCCCCTTGCTGTTGAAAAAGTCGGAACTGGTTGCTACTGAATAAGTGAGAATAGGGATTTAAATGCATCATTTGGTTCTGAAACATTCTATGTCCATTTCAAAAGAGTGGGATCGAAGACTTAATTGTAAAAGAACCGATTCCGCTGGAAGATAATTATCTACTGGTGACTTTGCCAGTTTATTGGGAATACTTTATTTTATTTTTAAATTTACGCTCCTGAAATCTAAACCAACAATATGAAATTCATTGTTTCCTCAGCCGTTTTATTGAAGCAACTCTCAGCCTTGAACGGAGTGATCACTACAAACCCTGTGGTGCCCATCTTAGAGAACTTTCTTTTTGAAATCGAAAATGGTCAGCTCACCGTTACCGCCTCGGATCTTCAGACCTCCATGATCACCCAGGTGGATGTAGAAGCGAAAGAGACTGGAAGCATTGCTGTGCCAGCTAGAATTCTGATGGACACGCTTAAAAATTTGCCTGAGCAACCGGTTACTTTTTCTATAGATAACGAAACTTATAATATTGAGATCAGCTCAGATAATGGCCGCTACAAATTAGCTGGCGAAAATGCCACTGATTTCCCCAAGGTACCAACGGTGAATGATGGATATACTGTTAACCTCTCTGCCGATGTATTGGGGAGAGCAATAAACAACACCATCTTCGCTACCAGCAATGATGAATTGCGGCCTGCGATGACTGGAGTTTATCTAAATCTGGCAGAGGGTGGTTCCACCTTTGTTGCTACCGACGGTCACCGACTGATCAGATACGGGCGCAATGACATAGCATCAGATATGGATAATGCTATGATTATACCAAGAAAAGCGCTTAACTTATTAAAAGCTACGCTGCCCACTGAGAACACGAATGTCAATCTGGAGTATAATGTATCTAATGCTTTCTTCAAGTTCGACCAAATCCAAATGATATGCCGCCTAATCGATGAGCGGTTTCCAGATTACGAAAATGTAATACCGGTTGATAATAATAATGTCATGACCATTGATCGGATGGAGTTCTTGAGTTCTCTGAAAAGGATTGCTATATACGCCAATAAAACTACCCATCAGGTACGGCTTAAGATAACCGGCAGCGAATTGCTTATCTCTGCTGAGGATCTTGATTTTTCAAACGAAGCCAATGAGCGTTTGACATGTGAACATGATGGGGAGGATATTGAGATAGGTTTTAATGCCAGATTCCTAATCGAGATGCTTTCTAATCTGAACTCCAAACAAGTGAAAATGCAGCTATCTGCCGCTAACCGAGCCGGCTTAATAGTGCCAAGCGAGTCGGACGATAGCGAAGATATTCTGATGCTTGTGATGCCGGTGATGCTAAACAATTACGTCTAGAATCCGGGCGGTCTTTTAAATTTGATAATCGCTGGGTTTCTACCTTTGAGACCAAATCTTTCTTGTGCATAATTGGAGGCCTCAAGTCCATTATTATCCAGTCCCACCCAAATCTCGGTATCTGTTATAAGCAAAGCCTCAGCCATTCCGTATTTCGAGGGTTCATATAGTCGTTCCGGACCTTCAATACCGATGGGTCTATATGACGCTCGGGCCACCACCATTTTTGTCTTTGGATCAAGCTTTGTAACATAATTTCCATTACGCTCCAGCATATATAAATGGCCTTTTTCAAATTTCATATCAGCAAAATCGTTGCTGTACTCTTCAGTAAAGTTGAAAGTTTCGCTGATCTGTCCACCATTTAGGGGCAATTCGAAAATGAATCTGGGGCCACGTTCTTTAGCAAGATACAGAATTTGATTTTCGCAATCTATGGCCAATGATTCAAAGCCAGCGTTTTCCTGCCAGGAGTTTGGCCATTGATCTTGCAGGTAATCATATATTTTTATAGCATGGCCCTTTTCATTGAGAATGTAGGCTCGGTTGTTACTTTCATCGGCAAGATAGAACTGCTGGCCTGGGCAGAAATCGATTCCTTCCCAATCTCCTTGAGTGAGGTTGAAAGCTGTGCTGTCCACAAGCTTCCAATTCCTAGAAGAGAATTCAATGCGGTATACATAGTTATTCCAACTTTTGTCTGCAACTACATAAAAGCTATCCTCGACCTTTACAATGCCACTGAGATCAAAGCGAGTAGTGTAACTGCTATCTAGTTGGGATATCCCAACTAGTTCAAGATCGAAACTCAATACCTCACTAGACTGTGCCAATGAGACAGAACTTATCAACCAGAAGAAAAAAAATGTCAAGCAACTACGGGACATGGTAGAGTTAATCAGTTCTTTCAATATTTGCACCTAATCCTTTGAGCCTTTGATCAATATATTGATATCCTCGATCAATTTGCTCCACATTTTTAATCACACTGGTCCCTCTGGCGGACAGAGCAGCGATCAAAAGAGAAACTCCTGCTCTAATATCAGGAGAAGTCATAGGGATGCCTCTTAAGTCATTTTTACGATCCAGGCCAATTACGGTTGCCCGATGAGGGTCACAAAGAATGATCTGCGCTCCCATATCGATCAGCTTATCTACAAAAAATAAACGACTTTCAAACATTTTCTGATGCACCAGAACCGTTCCTTTTGCCTGGGTGGCCACTACTAAAACGATACTGAGCAGATCAGGTGTAAGACCTGGCCATGGAGCATCGGCAATAGTCATGATGGAGCCGTCGATAAAGGTATCAATCTCATAGTGCTTTTGAACCGGAATATGAAAATCGTCCCCAATGGTATCTACTTGAATGCCTAGCTTTCTAAAGGTATCCGGTATAACACCGAGTTGATCTACCTTCACATTCTTTATGGTAATCTCTGATTGGGTCATAGCGGCTAAACCAATAAAACTCCCGATTTCAATCATATCGGGTAGCATGGTGTGCTCAGTTCCTGAAAGCTCGTCCACACCTTCTATTGTAAGTAGATTTGATCCAACTCCGCTAATCTTAGCCCCCATCCGGTTGAGCATTTTAGCAAGTTGCTGTAGGTACGGTTCACAAGCTGCATTGTAGATGGTCGTAGTTCCTTTTGCTCTTACCGAAGCCATCAAAATATTGGCAGTGCCAGTAACGGAGGCCTCATCCAACAACATATAACAACCGTGTAAATCAGAAGCATCTATGTGATAGAATTTGTCATCAGCGTCATAGTTAAATTTGGCTCCTAACTTTTCAAATCCGATAAAGTGAGTATCTAATCTTCTCCTTCCTATCTTATCTCCTCCTGGCCGTGGAATACTTCCTCGGCCAAACCGCGCTAGCAGCGGTCCGAGTATCATGATTGAACCTCTTAAGGATGAGGCTTGTGCTCTGAATTCGGTAGTTTCTAAGTAGTCGACATTAACATCTTTGGCCGTAAACCGGTAGGAGCCCGGTTCCAAGTTTTCCACCTCCACTCCCAAAGCACCTAATAGTTCAATTAGCTTATTTACATCTCTAATGTGTGGGATATTATGTATAGTAACCGGTTCCGCAGTGAGCAGCACTGCGCATAAAATTTGGAGCGCTTCATTTTTGGCCCCTTGAGGGGTTATTTCCCCTTTCAGTTGGTGACCACCTTCAATAGTAAAGGTGGCCATTAATTTTTACGACGTTTATTGGACCTTCTTTTGTTGCTGCTACTATTATTGCTTTGTCGGCGAGGTCGTTCCTTATAAGAAGGTTCGAAAAGCTTGTGCTCTTTGACTTTCTCAAGGTCTACTTTCAATGCACCTTTTGACAGTTCCTCTATATGTTTGGCTATTACACTTTCGTCTACCACTTCCTTATTCCAGCTGCCATAAAATCCCCGCATTAGCCGGCCTAAATAGATGATGGCATCTTCTCTTTTTTGCTCATCTTCAATCGCAACGGCTTGCTCTATAAGTAGCTCGATGTTGCGCCCGTAATGCTTATATTTCAATTTGTGGTTGTTGTAGTCAACTTTGAGAGGTTTTCTGGTAAGTACTTCGTCATCAGGTGTAGGATAAGGTCCATCAACCTCTAATTTAAAATCGGAAATAATGATCAGGTCATCCCACATTTTCTGATTGAATTCAGTTCCTTCTTTAATGGCAGGGTTGATTTGCTTCATTAGGTCAATCAAGGTATGCGCATATTGTGAGCGCTTCTCCTTGTCCTCCATCGCGGTAATGTGATTTACCAGTTTCTGGACATTACGACCATACTCTTTTAAGATCAGGTACGGTCTCCCCGTGTTATATTCATTCATATCCTTGTTGAATCGATTAGTGTATCTTCAATTTGGCAAAACTAAGCAATAAAGTTTTCTCCCCAAAATTTTCAAAGGCTACTCTTGCTTTTCTATTTGAACCATCACGATCAAGAAAAAGTACTTTTACATGACCAAACTTTGGATGTTCTACCCTCATTCCGGCTGTTAGCTCAGAGGTATCGCTGGGCACGAAATCAGTCGAACTAGTTATATTCTGGCTGCTATTCTTTCTAGTGATCCGATCTCTTTTAATGCTTTTCACTAAGCCTTTGGCGTAGTTACCAGGTATCGCGGCTTTTTGGCTGCTGAATTTTTTATTCACTTTCAGGTATTCGGGGTCAATTTCTTCAATAAACCGGCTAGGTTCACAGGTTTTCAGTCTTCCGAAGCGATAGCGAGTGGTAGCATAGGATAGGAATAGTTGTTTTTGTGCCCTGGTGATAGCCACATAAAACAACCTGCGTTCCTCCTCCAGGTCGGCCCGACTACTCAACATCATCTGAGAAGGGAATAGGTCCTCCTCCATGCCCACGATGTAAATATTCTTAAATTCCAGTCCTTTCGAACTGTGAATGGTCATCAAGGTTACCTTGTCGGGATCTTCTTCCTCAGTATCTGCATCAGTAAGCAAAGCTACCTCTTGGAGAAAGGCTCCCAAGCTTTTACTGATTTTTTGATCTTCCCGCTCCGGGTCATCAACGAATTCTTTGATACCATTGAGCAGCTCCTGAACATTTTCATAGCGGTTGAGGCCTTCTATTGTTTTATCCAGGTAGAGCTCCTTTAGTAATCCTGATTCCTTGGCAATGTGGGTAGCTGCCTCGAAAGCGTCCGTTTGCTCGACTGCAATTTCAAAGCTCTTGATCTTGATAGTAAAATCCGCAACCAAATTAGCAGCGCGTCCACTTAAAAAACTGCGAGCGTTTTCCATTACCTGCCAGAGCGGTATGTCATGATCGTAAGCTGCGACTACAAGTTTTTCAACTGTACTCTTCCCGATGCCTCTCTTTGGTAAATTGATTATTCTCTTTAGAGCTTCCTCGTCATTGTGATTAACCACATACCTCAAATAAGCCATTAAATCCTTTATTTCGCGGCGCTGATAAAATGACAATCCTCCGACTATCTTATACTTGATATTAATCCTTCGCAATGCTTCTTCAATTGATCTGGATTGACTATTGGTTCGATATAGCACAGCAAAGTCAGCATTATGGTATTGGTGGTTTACTTTCTCCTCAAAAATAGACGAGGCAACCATACGCCCTTCCTCATTGTCAGAATTGGATTTCATTAAGGTTATTAATGAGCCTTGTTCATTTTCAGTCCAGACATCCTTTTTTAACTGCGCTCGGTTTTTGTGAATGACTGAATTAGCTGCTTGCACAATATTTTTGGTAGAACGATAATTCTGCTCCAGCTTGATCACTTTCAGATCAGGGTAATCCTTTTCAAAATGTAGAATGTTTTGAATATCTGCGCCACGAAAAGCATAGATACTTTGAGCATCATCACCTACTACTGCAATATTTTGTCTTACCGAAGCTAATTTCTTAGTAATCAAATACTGAGACAAATTGGTGTCTTGAAACTCGTCTACCAGCACATACGAAAACCGCTGCTGATACTTATTCAGCACATCTAAATGGTCTCTAAACAGCACATTGGTGTTAAACAAAAGGTCATCAAAGTCCATGGCACCCGACTTGAAGCATCGGGCAGCGTAGACTCGATACAGTTGGCCCATCTCTGGTCTCATGTTAGAGCTATCATCCGTTTGGTAAATTGGATTATTGAGATATTCCTGCCAGGAAACCAGCCGGTTTTTGGCCGCGGAAATACGGTTGTAAACCATGCTAGGCTTGTAGAGCTTTTCGTCTAGACCTTTTTCTTTAACTATGCTTTTTATTAATGACTTGGAATCCTGTGTGTCGTAAATAGTAAAATTGCTGGGGTAGCCTAGTCTGGAGGCTTCTGCTCTGAGTATTCTGGCAAAAACGGAATGAAAAGTTCCAACCCACAGATTTCTGGCATCGCTACCGACCACATCTTCAATTCGTCGCCGCATTTCTTGGGCAGCTTTGTTCGTGAAAGTAAGGGCCAGTATTCTGAATGGATCAACGTCAATTGCTTTAATCAGGTGCGCAATTCGGTAGGTGAGAACCCTGGTCTTACCGGACCCTGCTCCAGCTACAATCATACACGGCCCTTCGGTGTTGATCACTCCCTCTTTTTGAGCCGGATTTAGGCTCTCTAGATAATCCATTTACTGCGATTAGAATCTAATGGCAATTTACAATTTGCTGCGGGAATTAGCAGGATGCAGTATCGAATATTATTTACTTTTCTCACTTGTAAGGAAGGATTAACAGGCATCCTGGAAATACCAGTTATGCTCAGTAGATGGATGCTAAGGCGTAACTAGAAAGGTAAGAACGTTTTCCGAAAGGAGGACAAGCCTTTTAGGGAAGTGAATTCGTTGTTACCCAATATCGGTACCCGATGACCACTTTGTCTAATTTTGACAATTTGGTAAGATCCTTATGGGCGTAGCTAGGCAGAATAACTTTGTTTATTTTACTGAGCATTTTAAAGATTCCTCTTTTCATTGTGCCTTTGCTAATGGCTCTTTTGACATTTTAATAATAGTATTAATTTTTAATATGTGGTACTTTTGACCAATATTACTGAACTGATGATAGTTGTTGGCAACACCATAATAAGTGATGATATAAGGGAGGAGTACTTTACCTGTGATCTACAGAAGTGCAAAGGAGGGTGCTGTGTAGAGGGAGACCTTGGAGCGCCCTTGACCCTGGATGAGCTGGATGAACTTGAAAATGCTTACCCAAAGATTGCGCCATTTTTGAGCGACCAAGGAAGAGAGGCTATTGAAGAACAAGGCCAGTATATTATAGATTTTGAAGGAGACTTTTCCACTCCTACCGTGAATGGAAAGGAGTGTGCCTACGCTGTCTACGATCAAAAAGGAATATTAAAGTGCGGTATTGAGGTTGCTTTTCAGGAAGGAAAAACCAAATTACAAAAACCTATTTCATGTCATCTTTATCCAATCCGTATTACCAAGTATAATGACTATGAGGCCATCAACTATGATCGCTGGCATATATGTAGCCCTGCTTGCTCGTTGGGAGCCGAGTTGAGAAAACCTCTTTATGAATTTTTGAAAGACCCCTTAATCAGGAAATATGGGGAGGTATGGTATGAAAAATTTTTGAAAGAGATTGCTGTTAAAGATCAGTCATTTCAAAGTGATCCATAAAGGCAGTAGTGAACTTGCCGGACTTGAATTTCTCATCATCCATCAATTTTATATGGAAGGGGATAGTAGTCTTGACACCTTCAATAACAAATTCCTGTAGGGCGCGCTTCATCCTTACCAGTGATTCTTCTCTTGTTTGAGCGCTTACAATCAATTTTGCAATCATGGAGTCGTAATTATGTGGGATTGTATATCCGGAGTAAACGTGTGAATCAACCCTTACCCCATGCCCTCCCGGTAGATGCAGATTAGTGATCTTTCCTGGGCTTGGGCTAAAGTCGTTGCTAGGATCCTCAGCATTAATGCGACACTCCAGAGCATGCATTTTGGGAAAATAATTGATACCAGATACTTTTTCCCCGGCTGCAACTTTTATCTGTTCTTTTATCAGATCGAAATCCGTCACCTCTTCAGTAATGGGATGCTCTACCTGGATCCTTGTATTCATTTCCATAAAGTAGAAGTGCCCCTTTTTGTCAAGCAGGAATTCAATTGTGCCAGCTCCTTCGTACTTAATAGCTTCCGCCCCTGCAATGGCCGCGGCTCCCATTTTTTCTCTTAGCTTCTGATTTACTACCGGAGAGGGAG
>JBPCUG010000702.1:0-5823 GCA_051011275.1 Cyclobacteriaceae bacterium
CAACATAACATATCATTGGGATCTGAATGGTCTTTTTACGAACAGAGCCGTTGGTTAACATACTTCCTATTCCTGAAAGTACTAAGAAAATCACTGCTCCGTACATGAGTGCATCATGAAAGACATAGCTGTTTTTAAACAGAATCAGCACCATGTGATGCTCCACTAGCAGGAAGTTTGCCCCTAAAAATAGAGCCAAAGTAGCAATGGCGTTAAAGTTTCTCCCGGGGATGTGCGGATCCCCTCTTTTTCTTAAGACGAAGTACATTACCAGTCCCAACATCAAAAGCACCAATCCGCCAAAGCCATATAATTGATAGATCTGATGAGTTGAAAGAACATGGCTTACGTTCCCACCCAGATAGGGCCGGTCGTCTGTAACCGGTTGGAAAGAAGGATCTTCCGTAACCGTGTATTCCGCTGGTATTAATGGGATGGGAAAGCTATGGAAAGAACCTCCTATCTGAGTGTAATATGTGGTTAGTAAATCGAGAATATCGCTGGTTTGGGGTAAGGTACTTTCACTACCGGGGGTTGATAAAATTAAGAATTCCTCATTGTTTCTGAACGCTCTAACCGCCATACCTAAATGGCGTAGGGTTGATATGTATTGATTGGTTAAAACACCTTTGGCATCCAGGCCCGCGGGATACCAGATCGCCAATAATCCGTTCCTGGAAAGTTTCTTCGAAGCGACTTCATAGGCCTCTGAAGTCCGGATGAGATTACCAGGTTCAAGCATCATTTGAGGATAACCTCCTACGCTTGGCAAGTAAATTAGGTCATGCTTCTTCTCCAGGCCACCAAGATATTTTCTCCCTTCAGATTGAATGATCTGCACTCCGGGTTTGTCATAAACGTGGTTAAACTCCTCTAGAAGATAATCGGCCTCTCTAACCGCCGTAATAATGGCCGGTTCAATCTCAACCGCGGTTATATTCTTATGCCCGGACACACTTGCAAAGCGTACTTGCCTTCCACCTCCACTGCCAATAATTAGCTTAGTGGATGTTGAATCCATCAGCAACAAGGGCACGATACCCAGTGAGGGTTTGTTGTAACCTCTCTCAGGATAATATTCCCATTGCAGAAAGTCGTTGTAAAAACCATAGTAGGCAGAAGAATCAGGAGATTCCAGGATTTCATTTAAACTGTATTTTCCCCATTTCTGAAAGGCCATTCTGAAACCTTTGGCCTCAAAAAACGCAGTCGATGAAGGATCGTTACCTTTGTATAATTCCAGAAAATTGAGTTCCAGATTTGGTAGGAAATAGCATAGAAAAACGGCAATTATTTGAGAAGCAAATATCAGTTGCCTCCTTCCTTTGCTTAACATCAAGCCGATCAAAGAAGTGATCAGAAATGTACTTAATATTAAACGCATTACACCTACAATTGGAATAAACCAATGGGTGAACAGATAGGCTGCAGCCGCTCCAAATAGAAATATGGCATAGACAGCATGCATTTTGGCCTTAAATTCCTTCCGACCGATTTGATATCCCAGATATTCACAAAGACCATAAGCTATAAAAAACGGTAGGAATAAAACTGTAAACATGGAAATGTTAACAATGAGTTGGCTTACTTCAACATCGAACAGATGAACCCTCAAATAGTTAAAGTTATGTGCGAACAATACTGCAATCGTAGAGAAAACCAAAGCCAGCTGTAAGATCCATATGGTTCGAAGAAACGATTTCAAGTTCAAGGAGAAAAAGAAGGTACCAACTAGCGCACCAAGAGGAAAACCAATAAATAGTAGATCAAAGAACAAAGAGGGCATAATAAAAAAGCTCAGGAGCTTGAAGATAACCAGGGTATAAACTACTGTAGAAAAGGACAGAAGGAATAATGCCAGAATTATACCTGTCTTTTTCCTTTCGAACCGCGTCCTAAGTCTACTTGGCAACTCCTTCATAAACGAAACAATAAAAAAACAAACCCAGGTTTTCCACAAGATGAGGCCCGTAAATCCGGAGGCTTTTCATAGGACTATTGGATTTCACGACCTCTTCCGTGGGCATCATATATAGTAATGGAAGCTATATTAGGATGTTTAATCAGGAACCGCCCGCTGTTGGACAAGTACGATGAACCGAAATAGAACTCCTGCTTGTAGGTTTGACCATCTTTGTTGGTTATTTCTGCGTATTGATCTGAAAGCCTGGGGTAGATGACTTCATTGGATTCATTCATACCAAAGATTTGTATCGGCCCCGAATTGTTTGCTACCACTATCATTAGTTTTCCGGATGACGATACCATCTGAGCCATACCTTTACTGTCACCATCTGCTAAGATTCCCGCTTCCGTGGCAGTCACCGGTGTAAATTCACCGCTTCCATCTCCCAGCATCAACAGCCCGGTGGAAGCATCATATTTGCCTGTAGAAACCACAGCTGCATAAAAATTTCCAGTAAGTACTGCATCCAAAGATCCGTCTTGATTATAGTCGGCAACTGTTACCCCGTAAACTGGAGAAAACTGAGCCTGTAACGGTAATGATCTTATGTCAAATCGACCTCCACCTAAATTTTCCAGGTAACTACTAGCAAAAGTTTCACTTCGCACCACGAAGGCATCTTCTAATTCCGAGTCCAAAAATGATTCTTCAAAGGAAGCTTCGGCATACCCCTCATAGGTTTTGAAGCGGGCGCGCATCGCATTGAGCTGAGTGATCATATCGTCCCTTGTGTGAGCTATGTAGTTCCGGCCCTGCACGTAATAACACATTATCGGATCTATACTACCGTTCTTATCGTAATCTTTAGCGTATATGCACAAGGGTTCTTGCGGTGATGCCTTCAAACGACTATTAAGGCCTAGATTCCCGGCTAGATAATCCATATCACCATCGGAATCGAAATCACCTGCTGCTACACTATTCCACCAACCCGAGGTGTGCTTAAGACCGGTCTCTTGAGTAAAATCAACCAAGGTTCCTTTTTGATTCTTATAAAATGTAATGGGCATGAACTCACCTACCACTATCAGGTCCAACCAACCATCATTATCAAAATCAGTCCAAAGCGCGTCGGTTACCATTCCCATTTCAGAAAAGCTCTCCGGTATCGATGAGGTTTCATGAACAAAGCGCGCCTCTTCAGCACCGGCAGGGGTGTCGTTTCGGAGCAAATAACTTTTGGGTGCCAGCGGATAAGATCCTCGCTTAATTCTTCCTCCAACAAAAAGGTCCAAATCCCCATCAGCGTCGTAGTCACCAGCCACTACACACGAATTGCTTTCCGTGTTAAGAGGTAATGCCTCTGGCCGGTGAGAGAAATTCCCGTAGCCATCATTTGCATAAAGCCTATCCTGATATAATTTTGAACCCTCAGGTTGAGCTGTACCGCCACTGGCAATATAAAGGTCCTGGTCACCATCCCCATTGGCATCGAAGAACAAAACGCCCATGTCCTCCGAGGCACTATCCAGGTTCACTTTCTGACCCCTCATGGTCCCGTCGGGATTTTGCAAAAAAAAAGCTCCTGGATAACCTGCAGATCCGCCCAGGTAAAAGTCCTGAAAACCATCATCATTCAAATCTGCTACTGCCACACCAGGGCCATTCCGTGAATGCATATGAGGTAAAGTGGGCTGAACTTTAAAATCAACAAATAGATTCTCCTGATGCTGATGGTTAACCTGAATTTGGTCAGTGACTTCTTTAAAATAAGGTATCGATTTCTGTTTGGAGGGATTGAATTGTAGTGAATCCGATTTATTATAGGTGATTGTAATCATCTGGTTCACCGGAATTTCAACCAAAGTTTTTCCTTTTCCATTAGGCCAAATAATTTGAACACTATCTATTTGCTTGGCGCTACCGAGGCCAAAATGCAGCTTAGGGTCAACCGAACTGAGATAGCCGCGATAGGGAGTGAAGTACTGGTATTGTATTAGGGAATCGTAATACAACCGAATTTTTGTTCCTAGTCCCTGCAGATTCCCTTGTGGTCCTTTTAACCTTACCTGCAAATAGTTAGCCTCGCTCTCCTCATCCTGCGCGGTTTGGTTTTCATATAAGGACGCTACCCCATCGATATTACTGATTACCAAATCCAGATCACCATCGTTATCAATGTCGGCGTATACTGCACCATTGGAGTAGGAGGGTTGGCTTAAACCCCAGTTATCTGTTGTGTTATTGAAGGTTAAATCTCCCTGATTTCTGAAGACGTAATTGGACAATTTAGCGCCAGGCAATTCCTTAAGGGCCTGTAGCCGTTGCTCTCGATTGGCTTCGGCTTCGCCCATAGCAAGGACATGTTGACCATAAACGATAAAGTCCAAATTGGTTACATCTTGCCTGTAACCATTGGTGATGAACAAGTCCTTATAACCGTCATTGTCATAGTCAGCAAATAAAGCGCTCCAGCTCCAATCGGTAGCGTCTATTCCGGCCAGTTGCCCTATTTCACTAAAAGTACCATTACCGTTATTTAATTGTAGTGTATTGCGCACGTATTGAGGCTGATATCCATTGCGGATATTATTTTGGTGTTCATCGTAATTATTGCCCATCATAGTTAATTTCCGTCTTCGATTATCTTCTGGAAGCATGTCCAGCACCACAATGTCCAGTAGCCCGTCATTATTGAAATCTGCTACATCGTTACCCATCCCATTATAGGTTTGGTGTTTAAAGTAAATTCCGGCCTCATTCTGGAAACTCCCGTCTTTCTGATTGATATAGAGAAGATCATTGGTAAGAAAATCATTAGAGATGTAAATGTCCGGCCATTGATCTTCGTTGATATCGCAAATCTCTACGCCCAGGCCAAAACCTTCTATTAAGATACCGGCCTCATGGGATACTTCAGTAAAACTCAAATCACCATTATTTCGAAATAGTTTATCAACTGATGGCGCCTTGCCAGTTCTATCGATAGGTCGTGAGGTGTTTCGGTTGTAATCTACAAGAGCATTGCTTAGAAGGTAAACATCAAGATCGCCATCCAGATCATAATCGAAGAAAGCCGACTGAACATTATACTCAGTATTATCCAAACCAAAAGCTGAGGCTGACTCAGTAAAGCTTAGGTTACCATTGTTGATGAACAATAGGTTGGCCCGGTCCTCGGCCATAGTTCCTCTAGGCCCACCACGACTGACATAAATATCCAGATTGCCATCCTGATTAATATCTACCAGTGAAACTCCGTTGGACCATCCCGTGGTCAGCAGGCCCGCCTTCTCGGTGATGTCTTCAAATTGCCAATCGCCTTTGTTCAAATACAGACGATTGGAAGTCATATTCCCGGTAAAATAAATGTCCAATAATTCATCATTATTGAAATCACCCACTGCTACTCCTGCTCCATTGTAAATAAACTCAAACTCAAGAACAGACAAAGAATCTATATTGCGAATTTCATTGATAAAATCGATCCCAGTAAGGGTTGGGTCCAAAGACTCAAATAGAGTATCCTCTGAATCTTGACAGGCCCAAAGCAACGTGCCAAAGATCAGCGGCAAATAAAATCTTTTGGTGCTCAGCCAGTTCTTATCGTTCATATAATGAAGGAGCATGGATATATTTGTCAGTCTAGCTGACCAATTTAAAGTGATTATAATTAATAATAAAAGCCTCTGAATTAAGGAGGGAGTTTGTAACTAAACAAACTCCCTCCTGCATGGCATGAACTGCTATACTAAATAAATTTAGTAACCAGCATTTTGAGTAAGTGTCCCAGCAGAACGATCGACTTCTGATTGGGGAAATGGGAACAGCACAAATTTAGCATCCCAGTCACTTCCAAAAATGGTGGGTCCCAAATCCCAGCGCACAATATCAAACCATCGATGCGGTTCTAAAGC
>JBPCUG010000703.1:0-2844 GCA_051011275.1 Cyclobacteriaceae bacterium
GAAACCATTGGTGAAATCTTCAAAATATTAAATCAAGAGTTTGAACAAGACTAGGATTAGCAGGTCGATCCGGATTTTTTAATAACCAGAAAAAGAGGCATATTTGCAGTATGGCAGCAGAAAAAACCATGAGATTAAGCCAGGTGGCACGAAAGCTCAATGTGGGTACATCCACAATTGCCGACCATCTTGCGACCAAAGGTTTTGAGATAGAGAATAAGCCCAATACCAAGATTACTTTGGAGCAATTCGATATGCTGGCCAAGGAATTTGCATCTTCTGCTATGGATAAGGAAGAGGCTTTGGGATTGACCATCGGGCAGAAGCATACAGATAACCTAGTGATCGATACTGAAACCGGTGGCGGAGGTCATAAAAAAGCCGAAGAAGAAGAGATCTTTATTAAGAATATCACCACTGCCGAAGAGGTTACGGAAGAAAAGCCTAAAACAGAACCTGAAAAACCCCAGCCTGCACCTAAATCTGATACTAAACTGCAAGGCATAAAGGTGGTTGGTAAAATAGATCTCAAGGAGCCGAAAAAGGTGAAGGAAGAGGAACCGGAAAAAACTGAAGAGAAAGCTCCGGAACCGAAGGAAGAAACGCCCCAACCAGAAGAAATTATTAAGGCCAAAGCGGATGCACTTAAAGGCTTGACAGTAGTTGGGAAAATCGAACTGCCAAAAGAAACTCCGGTAGCATCATCTGATGACAAAAAAGAACGTCAGAAAAAGAAGAGACCTCGCAAACGCATTGCTACTAACAAGCCAAAGGGAGGAACCAAAACTGCACAACAAGGAAGAAAAGGAAGGGTTGAGAAAGAGGAGGTTTCCGATAAGGAAATACAGGAGCAAATAAAGGCTACCCTCGCAAAATTAAGTGGTGGCAAAGGAGGCAGTGGATTGAGCCGTTCCAAATACAGGCGTGAAAAGCGATCGGCGGTTGCTGAGGCTCAGGAGGAGAAAATGCTTCAGGAACAGGAGGAATCTAAAGTACTCAAGGTAACTGAGTATATCTCTGCTAATGACCTGGCTTCGCTTATGAATGTATCAGTGAACGACGTGATCTCCACCTGCATGAATCTGGGCATGTTTGTTTCCATCAATCAAAGACTTGATGCAGAATCAATCACTGTGATTGCCGATGAGTTTGGGTATAATGTCATCTTTAGTACCTCTGAGGACGAGGTGGTGGTGGAAGAGGCCCAAGACATTGAAGAAGATCTGAAAGACAGGGCACCTATTGTGACCATAATGGGTCATGTTGATCACGGAAAAACTTCCTTGCTTGACTATATTCGCAGCGCCAATGTAACTGCCGATGAAGCCGGCGGAATTACCCAGCACATCGGAGCCTACGATGTAACCACAGACGAAGGCAAGAGGATTGCCTTCCTTGATACACCCGGTCACGAAGCATTTACTGCTATGAGAGCCCGTGGTGCAAAGATCACCGATGTTGCCATTATTGTAGTGGCGGCAGATGACAATGTAATGCCCCAAACCAAAGAGGCCATCAACCACGCTCAGGTGGCCGGTGTACCGATCGTTATCGCCATCAATAAAGTCGATAAGCCTAATGCGAACCCTGAAAAAATCAAAGAAGAACTTTCTAAGATAAACATCTTAGTAGAAGACTGGGGTGGAAAATACCAATGCCAGGATATTTCTGCTAAAACTGGCCAGGGGGTTGAAGAACTACTGGAAAAAGTATTGGTCGAATCAGAGTTGCTTGAGCTAAAGGCCAACCCTGATAAAAATGCGGTAGGTACAGTTATTGAAGCAACCCTTGACAAGGGCCGGGGCTATGTAACTACACTAATGGTGCAGGCCGGAAACCTAGAGGTCGGTGATGTGCTATTGGCCGGATCTTATTATGGCAAAGTCAAAGCCATGTTCGATCATAGAGGGCATAAATTGGAAAAAGTGGGACCTTCTACACCAGCGGCTATTTTAGGTCTAGATGGTGCACCACAAGCCGGGGACAAATTTAATGTGATGGATTCGGGGAGGGAAGCCCGCGAAATTGCCAATAAGCGTGAACAGATAAACCGAGAACAATCCATTAGGACCAAAAAACATATTACTCTTGACGAGATCGGTCGTCGACTGGCTATTGGGTCGTTTAAAGAATTGAATGTAATCGTAAAAGGTGACGTGGATGGATCGGTTGAAGCACTTTCAGATTCATTGCTTAAACTTTCTACAGAAGAGATACAAGTCAGCATTATTCACAAAGGTGTTGGGCAAATTTCAGAGTCGGATGTATTGTTGGCCTCTGCTTCAGATGCAGTCATTGTTGGCTTCCAGGTAAGACCCTCCAATGGAGCTCGTAAACTGGCTGAAAATGAAGAGATTGAGATCAGACTGTATTCCATTATTTACAATGCCATCAATGATGTGAAGGACGCCATGGAAGGTATGCTAGCCCCTACGGTGGAAGAAGTTATTACGGGCAACATTGAAGTTCGTGAAATATTCAAAATTACCAAGGTGGGTACTGTGGCCGGATGTTATGTAACTGATGGAAATATCAAGAGGAACAATCAAATCCGCCTGGTAAGGGATGGTATCGTGGTGTACACCGGCGACATCGACCAACTCAAACGCTTTAAGGATGATGTGGGAGAAGTAAAGAGTGGCTACGAATGTGGATTGAGTATTAAGAACTTTAATGATATTAAGGTAGGGGATACAATAGAAGGGTTTGAAGAGCAAGAGGTGAAAAGGACTTTATAAAGAATTATTAATTCCTTGAATCATAAGCCGGCATTGATCTGGCTTTTTTTATGGCCATTCAGAAATGACTATCCATCTAATAAAGGATCTTACTTTACTTCTGGCC
>JBPCUG010000704.1:0-3252 GCA_051011275.1 Cyclobacteriaceae bacterium
AGCGCTAACATTCGCCTTTGCTCGACACACCGGTTTTTATAATAGCCTGTGCACTGGAGATATGGCCAAAGAGGACATAGTAGACTATTATGATGCTGATTTTAATCGCCGTGATCGCACTTATGAGCTCAAGGACCAACAAGGAGGTGAGCTAGAAAAAGACAGTTGCGAGTTTCCTTATGACTATCCTTATGAGGTAGCTCCAGACCTGAAAACCTATCTTACCAGGATCAAATACCCTGACCGGTAAAATGCAATGATTACGATTAACTTAAACGATAAAAAATTTGCCCTCTTGTCCAACTCAAAAAATGGAGAGGTATCAATAGAAACAGTATTTCACTATCGGCAGGAAGGTGAGTTAGTAAGCGCCACTTATAAAGGCGGTTCGGTGATGTCTGGATCTATCGTAGGACTTTGGCGGGAAAGCGAACAACTAGATCTGTTGTACCATTGCCTTACCAATGAGGGTGAGCTTAAGGCTGGAAAGGCACAAGCATTGGCCTCAGTTATGGATAATGGAAAAATCAAACTTAGCCTTGATTGGCAATGGCTCACTAGCGATCAATCTTCAGGAAAATCAGAGTATGTTGAAATTGACTGATTGATCCTCAATTCTGGGGTAAGGCCTCAGCTTTCAAATGATTGATCACCGCCCTGATCTCTCCATAGCTAAATTCATCACCCAGCTTACTTTTTAATAGCCCTACCGCTTGATTACCATGTTCCCTGATGGCGTTCGAAATATTTGAAACTTTATCCGACGAGACCAACTCGGTAACCTTTACTTTTTGCTCCAGTATAAAATAAGCCAAATGTCCTTCAATGGTTCCAGGGTTTAGCTCTCTGATCTGTGCGATCTGTTTCACGGATTTTCCTTGCCTGAATAGATCAAGACTTTCCAATTTGGTATTGTTAGATCGTTCTACCTGGACTCGCCGCCGTCGTTTAGATTGCTTCCTATCCATTTTCGAAGTAAGCTGATGCTCCATCATGTATCTGCCTACCTCTTGCAGGAAACCGTCACCGTATTTAAGAAGTTTTACCTGACCAAACCCAGATATCTTTTCTAAATCCATCTGACTTGTGGGCAGATAAGTAGCTAGTTCCTCTAATGTGGCATCGGAAAGAACTATGTAAGGAGCTACATTTTCATGCCTTGCCCACTGATCGCGTAGCCCCTTCAACCGGACCAACAATGCAGCCTCCACTTGCAAATGGGATGCCAGCACCGGTGCTTCTTTGATGCCTATGATTTGTTGTAGCACCACTTGTTCATTCTCTCCCAATACCGCTTCACTTTTACCATTCAGTTTTACTAAAGGATATAGTCCGCTAGTCTTGGTCAAATAGCCCAGCCGCACAAATTCTTTAAAGTATACATACCAGTCTGCCTTACTGATCCCCGTTCCGCTGCCATATTCCGGATAAGATTTATGCTGATCCCAGAGCCTGGCCGATCTTGACCCGCGAAGAAAATCGATCACATAGCCATTGCCAAACTTTCCGCCCAATACTCTAACCGCTCTGAAAGCCAAAGATGCTATTTCGGTGGCATCAATCTGCTGTTCTTCACTCAGGCAATTGTCACAGCTGTTGCAGACAGATCCAGCCTCTTCATCAAAGTAGTTGAGTAGGTATTTTCTACGACAACTGCGCAGCTCAGAGAAGGCTGCCATTTCCTCCAGCTTTTGCAGCATGATCCGACTTTGCGTAGGATTATTATCAATTTCTACAAAGCTTTTTAATTTCATAACATCCCCATACCCATAAAATAACAAGGCTTCGCTCTTTAATCCATCCCTTCCGGCGCGCCCCGTCTCCTGATAGTAGCTTTCAACATTTTTCGGAAGATCCATGTGGACAACATACCGCACATTTGATTTGTCGATACCCATACCAAAAGCGATTGTAGCCACTATGATCTTGGCCTCATCCTTAAGAAACATTTCTTGATGCCTGTCTCTTGTATTTCTCTCCAATCCGGCATGATAGGACAGGGCCGAAAAGCCTTCTTCGTTCAGTTTTGCTGCTAATCTTTCTGTTGAAGCTCGAGACAAGGCATATATAATACCAGAATCATCCTTATATCTGAAAAGAAAATCAAGGAGCCGATTATAGCTGTTCCTTTTTGGGAGGACATGATAGTGTATGTTTTCTCGATTGAAGCTTGAGATAAAAGTTTTTGGGTTTTTTTGTTTGAGCTTTTCCAGGATATCTCGGCGGGTTCGGGCATCAGCAGTGGCAGTAAGGGCCAATACCGGCACCTCTGGAAAGGCCTCTTTAAGCTGTCCTAAGGTAAGATACTCGGGGCGGAAATCATGCCCCCACTGGGAAATGCAATGGGCTTCATCGATAGCTATTAATGAGATGGGTAAGGCCTTTATAAACTTCATAAAATGATTACTAAAGAGACGCTCAGGCGCTAAATATATCAGATCAAGTCGGTTGGATTTCATTTGCATTAATATTGCATCCTGCTGCTGGCCGCTTAAAGTTGAGTTCAAATAAGCTGCGTTGATCCCATTGATCCTAAGCGAGTCCACTTGGTCTTTCATTAAAGCAATCAATGGAGAAATTACGACGGTGAGCCCATCAAAAATTAAGGCAGGGATTTGGTAGCATAAAGACTTGCCACCACCCGTGGGCATTAATACCAGAGCGTCATTACCTTTTAAAGTATGCTTAATGATCTCCTCCTGATTACGGCGAAAGTTTTCATAGCCAAACTTTTCTTTAAGGAGCTGAAGAGGAGTGAGCATGAGGTTGTTGTATTAGAATGAAATTAATTTTTTAACCACCCGCGAGTAGCATTGTTCTCACCGGCCAAGTAGCAAAACAGCACCAGAAAAAGTCGGTAATTAAATATTTGTAGTCGTTTTAAACGTTTGTAAGTATTTGTAAATGGGTGAGCAGTAGCAGCCGTGTCCTCCTCCGTTAAATTTTCCCAATTGTACTTAGCCTATCCGGTTGTTTTAAACGTATTTTAACGTAATGCCTTATCAGAGAGAGATATTCTGAAGCAATATAAACCACTCACTTAATCAAAAAAGCTATGGCAAGAAAATATGTCCAATACCAGGCGCATATCCGGCGCAATGGGGTAGTACATACCTCAGATGACGAAATGGTAACTTTGCTGGGTGATCTTTCCACACTACCGGCAACAGAAACAAAATACCATCTCGAATTTCCCTCCTCGTTAAACAAAGAACCATCGTTTAATCTTAGATATATTCCCAAGGACCAAAT
>JBPCUG010000705.1:0-3530 GCA_051011275.1 Cyclobacteriaceae bacterium
GGGCTTCTGCATCTGCCTTTTTCTGGCGTTCTGAGGCGACAACAGTTTCGGGAGCATTTTCAACAAAACGAGAATTTTCCAATTTCTTATTTGCTATCCGTAATGATCCTTCGATGTATTCAAGCTCTTTGGTTATTTGTTCGCGCTCTTTAATGGGGTCTATTGCCCCTTCCAAAGGAACATAAAACTCATCTCTTTTCACGGCAAAGGTAGCTGCTCCATCAACCTTGCTTTCTACAAAGCTTAGGGTTTCTACATTACTAAGCTTTTTGATGATTTGCTCAAATCTATTAAAAACTTCCTCTTGTTTGGTTTTGATTGATAGAGAGATTAGTTCTTTTTTTGGCAAACCTTTGCTATTGCGCAGGTTTCGAAGTTGCGTGATAACCTCGAACATATACTGTGTTTGATCTAGCAGCTGTGCATCATAAGTAGTTGCCTGTGGCCATGGAGCTACCATCACACAATCTTGCTTATCCCTTTCCTTCAGGGCATGCCATAGCTCCTCTGTAATAAAGGGCATGAAAGGGTGAAGTACCTTTACTATTTCTTCAAAATATGAAAGTGTAGCACGATAGGTAGTGGCATCGATGGGGCTTTCATAAGCAGGCTTTACCATTTCCAGGTACCAGGAACAGAAATCATCCCATATGAGTTTGTACAAAGTCATCAAGGCATCCGAAATGCGAAACTTCGTAAAATGATCTTCCAACTCTTCCAGACCTTGATTCATACGGTGATCAAACCAGGTCCTTGCTGTTTCGTTAGGCGCACTATCCAATTTCTCATCCACTTCCCATCCCTGAACCAGTCGAAAAGCATTCCAGATCTTGTTGGCAAAATTGCGACCTTGCTCACAAAGCTTCTCATCAAACAACAAGTCGTTGCCAGCCGGTGCACTAAAAAGCATACCGGTACGGACACCATCGGCACCATACTGATCAATGAGCGCCATTGAATCGGGACTGTTGCCTAAGGATTTCGACATTTTTCTCTTTTGACTATCCCGAACCATGCCAGTAAAGTATACTTTTTCAAATGGCTTTTCGTGGCGAAATTCATAGCCGGCGAAGATCATCCTGGCTACCCAAAAGAAGATGATGTCCCAGCCAGTCACCAATACTGAAGTAGGATAGTAGAAAGTGATGTCTTTATTTTCCGGCTCCAGTATTCCATCAAATACAGCAATAGGCCAGAGCCAACTGCTGAACCAGGTGTCCACCACATCTTCGTCCTGTGTCAGATCTGTTGTTTGTAATTGATTATTGCCAGAATCTTTTCTGGCGATAGACAATGCCTCTTCAATAGTCTCCGCGACAGCCACACCTTCTTCACCATAGTAGTAGGCCGGGATTTGCTGTCCCCACCATAGCTGCCTGGATATAGGCCAATCGCGGATATTTTCCAGCCAATGCTTATAAACATTCTTAAATTTCACTGGGAAAAATCGGATCTGATCATTCATTACATTTTCAAGAGCCGGTTTAGCAATTTGCTCCATATGCACAAACCACTGTAGGGATAACTTTGGCTCCACTACCACATCCGGATTACGCTCAGAATAGCCAAGGTTATTTTCAATCTCTTCTACCTTCAGCAACTGATCGGTATTTTTAAGATCGATTACGATCAGTTTTCGGGCTTCGAATCGATCTTTGCCTACATAGTGATTGGCAACTTCAGACAGTGTACCATCGTTGTTAAAGATGTCAACCGTCTCCAAATTATGTTTTTGGCCTAGCTCATAGTCATTAGCATCGTGTGCTGGAGTTACCTTGAGGCAGCCGGTGCCAAATTCCCGATCGACATAGGGGTCTTCAATGATAGGTACCTGACGATTGACCATCGGTATTATCACTTGCTTTCCTTTCAGATGTTGGTATCGTTCATCCTTTGGGTGGATGCAAACAGCGGTATCTCCTAAGATCGTTTCAGGACGAGTGGTTGCGACAGTCACCCATTCATCACTTCCCACCACCTGATATTTAACATAGTATAATTTGGAGGTGACTTCTTTATAGATCACCTCTTCATTGGATATGGTAGTTTGGGCTTTCGGGTCCCAGTTTACCATTTTCAGGCCCCGGTAAATGTATTTGTTTCGATACATCTCTACAAAGACTTTTACCACTGACTGAGATAGCTTAGGCTCCATGGTAAAGCGCGTGCGGTCCCAATCGCAGGATGCTCCTAGCTTTTTAAGCTGATCGATAATGATATCCCCATATTTCGCTTTCCAATCCCAGGCATGTTGAAGGAACTCATCTCTTGAGATATCACTTTTTTTAATGCCTTTCTCTCGCAGCATACCCACTACCTTCGCCTCAGTAGCGATCGCGGCATGATCCGTTCCAGGTACCCAGCAAGCTTCTTTGCCTTCCATCCGTGCTTTCCGGATAAGTACGTCTTGGATGGTGTTGTTAAGCATATGGCCCATATGCAAAACTCCAGTTACATTGGGGGGAGGAATAACGATAGAAAAAGGTTCTTTTTCTGGATTTGGTTCTGAGTGAAAGAATTTATGATCCAACCAATGTTGGTACCATTTATCTTCAACCTCTTTAGGGTTGTATTTACTGGATAATGTCATTATCAGGTAATTACTAAGTGTGCAAAAATAAGAAAATAACTTGATTGGTAGCTATGGATTGTCGAACAGTGGGGCCACCACTAGAGGTTACCTGTTAGACCTACGAGGTTTTGAAACCTCGTAGGTCTGCTTCTGGTCTCTTTTCTTCAGCCACTCAAAGATGGTCACATTCATTAGGATCAATAGCATGCCATAGATGCTATCTTCGATTGGAATGGTAAACAACCTGATCCCTAAGTTTTCGTCATTGTTATACCAAACAACTTGTTCTTCAATAAATGAGCCTGTAAGGATACCATTTACTAAAAAGAAAGGCAGAAGGATGACCGCATAAGCCAGATAAAAGCGACCCAAATATTCGGACTTGAAGACCCACAAATGAAGCAATAAAAAGATTACTGTCAGAGCAAAAGTGGTAATGGTGTAAGCCCTATCCAAATGGGACAGGCCGACCACGGAAAGAACTAAAACCATCACCAGCGTAATATTTCGCGCATAAGGTCCCAGCCAGTCATTTTTAATGAAACGATTTAGGGCAGCATAGGTAAAAACGCAGGCATAGGGAATGCATATGAAAAACAGCCACTCCTCCAACGGAAGCCCAGCTAGAAAGATGCCTGCCAGGTACTTGGGATTAAAGCCCCAGACACCTAGCTGCGTAAAAATAATATCCCAGAGGATGAAGAAACTGCCAGTAATCAGGATAGCTGGGAAAAGGTACTTCCACTGCCGATTGAATTGTACTTTGGGCTCAAAGCTTCGGATCAATGGGATGGATAGGCTGAAAAGATCCAGGAGGAGGTACAGGGCTTTCAATAGGTTATCCGGCTTTGGCTTGTTTGGCCTTCTTGGCGTCGGTGAAATATTTGAATGGCACGATCAACATGCCAAAGCACTCACCATCTTCAGGACCCAAATGTTTATGATGTACCTTGTGGGC
>JBPCUG010000706.1:0-5811 GCA_051011275.1 Cyclobacteriaceae bacterium
CCCTTACAGGATGATTGCCACTATTTTCCATGGCTATAGGATGGTAGTCGCATCCGCCGGCCACAAGGTAATCTGAATAATCGTCTAGGGGAGCAATGGCAGATACCTCGTAACCCTTTTTTTGCAAAGCCCGGATAAGACCCATTCTAAAATTATAGATATTCCATGAAGTGTTGATTACAATTGCTATTCTCATGGCCAAGGGTTGGGCTTCTCCATTAATCGTGTCTCGATCAAAGTTTGGATGAAAATGTTACCGGGGTTTTAAAATTGTGCGATTTTATTGCCATAGATTGATTAAGATTGCATTAAATTTCATTAAAAATCAACTCATTCCAATGGATATCGGATTTCTGCATTTACACACTACAATAGTGTTGATCTTTTTGTTGTTCTTGTTGTTCAAGACAGTGCTGTTAGTTTTCAATCGACTGGAACTATTGGAAAAAGTGAGAGCCAAAACCAGGATAGTGGAAATGATACTGGGTATCCTAATTCTAGCTACTGGCGGATACCTATTATTTAAGGTCGGATCAATTCCCGATTATTTATTTATCAAATTGGTTTTGGTATTTATTGCTATTCCGCTGGGGATCATTGGCATCAAGAAACAAAAGAAACTATTGGCCATCTTAGCGGTGCTGGTTTTCGTATACGTTTATGGGATGAGCGAAACCAAGAGCTACAAAATGAAGCAAGCACCCTTTGCCTGGGATGCTTCTCAAGGCTCTGCCGTCTCCTCGGATAGGGGCGAAGCAATATATACACAATATTGTATCAGTTGCCATGGCGAGGACGGGCGGAAGGGCCTTTATAAGGCAGCAGATCTGACAAGGAGCAGCTTAAATGAAATAGAACAAAAGACTATTATTATTGAAGGAAAAGGCTTGATGCGCGGCTATCAGGCCCAACTTTCGGAGGAGGACTTGCAATCCTTGATCCTTTATATGGACCAACTTAAAAATCCCTGATTTGGGCAAATCGATTTCCACTAAAGTGAAGCAGGAGACGGCTGTGCTGGTCGCATTGGCGAATCGCAGCCAATCAGAGTTTCAGACTACCGAATATTTAGAGGAGCTGGCTTTTTTAGCCACCACTTTAGGTTTGCATACCGTCCATACATTTACTCAAAGACTGGAAAAGCCTGATGTGAGGACCTTTGTGGGGAAAGGAAAACTTGCAGATATAAAAACTTATATCAAGGCGGAGGGTGTGGATATTGTGATTTTTGATGATGATTTGAGCCCCTCGCAGTTACGTAACTTAGAGAAGGAACTAAAATGTAAAATTTACGATCGCAGCTTACTGATCCTGGATATCTTTCTTCAGCGAGCTCAGACAGCGCAGGCCAAAACTCAAGTAACCCTGGCTAGATATCAATACTTACTGCCTCGACTCACCAGGATGTGGACGCACCTGGAAAGACAACGTGGTGGTACTGGCACTCGTGGCGGTGCAGGGGAAAAAGAAATAGAAACCGATCGTCGGATTGTGCGCAATCAGATAGGTGTATTAAAGAAGCACTTGCAAAAGATAGAGAAGCAAAAGGCTACTCAACGAAAATCCAGGGCACAGATGGTAAGGGTTGCTTTTGTAGGCTACACAAATGTAGGCAAATCCACACTTATGCGGCTGCTTACCAAGGCCGAGGTATTGGCAGAAGATAAGCTGTTCGCAACCGTAGATGCGACGGTAAGAAAAATGGTGATCGACAGGGTGCCTTTTCTCATCTCTGATACGGTGGGTTTTATCAGAAAGCTGCCTCACCATCTGATCGAATCATTTAGATCTACGCTACATGAGGTACGTGAGGCGGATATCCTACTTCATGTGGTGGACATATCACATCCCGCGTTTGAAGAGCAGATTGAAGTAGTAAACCATACCCTGGCAGAATTGGGAGCGGGTGATAAACCGACGATCATGGTCTATAACAAAATAGATCAATACCAGACGAAGAACCATATTGATGAAGAAGAGCCAGTTACTTTGGACCAACTGAAAGCCTCGTTCTTGAATGGAAAAGAACCTCCGGCAGTTTTTGTTTCTGCCTTAAAGAAGCAACACCTTGATCATCTCAGGGAAGTGTTGGGTAAAGAGGTGGCTAAAAAATATTATACTATCTATCCACATTACTTGAACGGGCAAGGAGATAAGGGATACTAGTAAGTTTGATATCTATCGATTGGAATCAGCTAGTATGGATTCCATTGCTTCCACCACCTGTAGGGCATTTTCCTGGCTAAAGCAAAGCGGTGGCTTCATTTTGATCACATTATCATCCGGTCCGTCGGTACTTACCAAAATATGTAGATCCCGCAGATGATTTTTCAACTTTTGCGCCAGTGCCATATCAGGTTTACCCGGACCTTCCTTGATCAACTCGACTCCAAGAAACAGTCCTTTGCCTCTAACATCGCCAATGCAAGGGAACTGACTTTTCAATTGGTTGAGAAGGGAGATGAAATAGTTACCAGTTTCACGGGCTTGCGCCGGTAGGTTTTCCTCTAGCAAAGTATCCAATACTGCCTGACCAATGGCGCATGAAACCGGGTTGCCCCCAAATGAGCTAAAAAATTCCATGCCATTGTCAAATGCTTCAGCAATGGCATCGGTTGTAACCACGGCCCCAATAGGATGCCCGTTCCCCATCGGCTTTCCGAGTATCACAATGTCGGGTACAACCCCTTGTTCTTCATAACCCCAAAAGCAGCTGCCCAATCGTCCAAAGCCAGTTTGCACCTCATCACTGATGCACACGCCACCTTGCTTTCTGATGGAAGGATAGATCTCTTTCAGATAGCCTTTGGCCAAAGGTACTTGTCCGCCGCAACCTACAATGGGTTCAGCGATAAAGGCGGCGACAGGAGGTGTCTCTTTTTGTAGGAGATCAAGTGCTTGTTGCGCATAAGCTTTGCCAGCCGAGCCATCATTGTTAATGAAACTTCCTCTGTAAGTATCCGGAAGAGGTGCCGCGATAATGCGATCAGTAGGCCCTTCTCCTCCTTTGCTTTGATACTTATAATGACTCACCTCAATCCCGAGACGCGTGTTACCATGGTAACCGTGTTCGACCACCATAATGCCGGGCTTGCCAGTGTAGTTTAGCGCCAGCCTGAGTGCGAGATCGCTAGCAGCACTGCCGGAGTTGACCAGAAAAACCTTCGTTAACGAGTCTGGAAACTTAGCCAGTAGATTTTCAGAGTATGTGTTTAACTGGTCATATAGATATCGTGTATTGGTATTAAGCCGCGACATTTGCTCTTGTGCTGCTTCTATCACCTTGGGGTGTGAATGACCCACATGAGGAATATTGTTGTAGGCATCAAGGTAAGTATTGCCATAGCGGTCATACATATATTGGAAAGCTGCTCGCTCCATATATATGGGCTTTTTGTAGCTTAGGGATAAAGCCTCGCTAGTGGACTTATGCCTGGCTTTGATTACTTGGCTGACAGTTTTGACCTTTTCATTTGATATGGAGATGGCCGACCTAAAGGCCTCTTTCGCCGCAGTGGGATTGATTGTAAGCCACCAATGCAGCAACTCCCAGGCGGGTGCCTCACTTATGCTCACATATTCATTGCCTGGCTGCTCCTTCCGTGTTTTGGCCGAGTGACAAACACTTTGACATAGGCGAGCTGAAACCAAATAGTACAAAAGGTCCACTTCCAACGTCTGGAGTGGTAGCACTTTATGATATGCCTTAATGAGAGGTAAGGCCCATGTAAGCGGGTCGGCCTTACCCATCAGACTATAGGTAAGTGCTATGGCCAATTCATGAATCAAAGGACCGTAGACTATATCTCCAAAATCGATCATACCCGATACGGTCCCATCAGTCACCAGCACATTCCAATCATTGGCATCGTTGTGAATTACCGATTGGCGCAGGAGGTGCAGGCTAGGAAGTACTTCTTGCTGATATTGTTGATAAAAATATTTAACTATTTTTCGATCTGACGGATCCCTGATCTGGTCCTGCCAAGACTGACTAATGGCTAAATGTTTTAAATCCCAGGAGGTACGGCGAGCGGCAATTGCAGGATGGTAGAAATCCAGTAAATGCTTGTCCATCTCACCCAAAAAAGAGCCAAATGAGGCAAACAGTTTCGGAGTGTGCGTTACTTCAGCTAGAAATTCTCCTGATAGGAAAGTCAACAACCGATACAATCCGACGTCCTTGCCTTTTGTTATTTCAACTATTCCACCCCCTTTTTGGTTTCGAATAAGTCGTGGGAACTTGCTTGAGGTCCTATCACTAAGAAAAGATAGCAGCTCATTTTCTGCTCTTAGCTGAAGGACCAGCTTTGGATCGTATTGGTATCCTTTAAGTATATAGGATTGATTATTGACGTCAACTTGGAAATTGCTGCTGTCATAGCCCACAAGTTTTTTTACTGAGGTTGGTTGAAAACCATAATATATTGCCAGTATGGATTGCATAGGTTCCTCTCTATCAACGATGGGAATGCCAAGATATAGAACCTAACCCTGATTAAAAACTGCTCATATATTTTTAACCAAGGTTATGATTTTTACTTCATGTCCCTAAAATTAACCTCAATCAACTAGTTTCAAAATAGAATATTTTTAACTTTAATGTCCCTTTTTTCTGTTTTAGGCAAAAAGGCTGTTAGGTATTCTTAACAAGAAACTTTTATGGCTAAAGAAAAAGCTACAAGTATACTTCTGGGTTTACCATCCGGAGGGGATCAGAATAAAAACAACGGATTTAAAAATAAGTGGATATATCTTTCTGCTGTATTATTCCTGGCCTTGGCGGCGGCAACATATCGGTTGTATTTTTACGAGGAATGCCCACAAATTGATTTTGAGTTATCAACCATTCAAAACAGTGAAGGGGCAATGTTTAAGTTTTATGATTTTACACCAGGAGCAGATACCTGGGAATGGGATTTTGGGGATAATGCAAGAGTTTCCCGGGAAAGATCCCCGATCCATCTTTATAAACAAGCCGGCACCTATGATGTAATGCTCACCATTAATGATAAGTGCACCAAGTTTCAAACTATTACAATAATACAGGAGGCGCCTGGAAATCGGGAAACAGAATTCCCGGGCTCCCCTTTGATCACTGCGGCAGATTCTTCTAATGTCTCCCCTTTGGATACGAGCGCTGCAACTGGGTTTGATTCAAATCCTCCAGCACAGGATGCTGCCAGGCTTGTGCCGGTTCCTGATCCCTCAATAACTATCAACCAACCAGTTCCAACCAGAACTCCAAGTAGGAGGGAGAATGTAACCCGGCAGCAAAGTTCCGCAGCTACTGAAAATGATATCAGCAGGCAAACCTCAAGCATACAAGAGACTGCCAATGAAGGGGGGGCTGTTGCACAACGGCCAGCGAACGATGAGTCGGCAAGTGACAATCAATTGGAAGGCCCAACAGGAACTGAAAGCATTGATAATAATCAACCTCAGACAGATATTGGCAACACCCCTGATGAACCCGAGCCTTACCAAAGGCCTGCCGAGGCATTGGACGCCGGCGAGATACTCACAGATCTGGATATTAAGACCATGGTTTTTGATGTATCGGAGCTGCGTGTGTTGCCCTCGGATGTGATGAATTCCTTTTGCAAAGGCAGCATGGATCGAACCATTGTTGATGCAAATAATACCACCATGAGCATGGGAGACTTCTTCGAGAGGATTGAAGGGAAGCCGATCAGGATCAAAAGCTTTATTGTACATCGAGACCCTCAGGACAACAATTGCATTGTCGGAATGAAAATAAAATACGGTAAGGTGGGGCTATTTTAAACAGGCCTAAGCTGACCTTAGCAC
>JBPCUG010000707.1:0-7395 GCA_051011275.1 Cyclobacteriaceae bacterium
CTTCTTTGTTTAGTTCGATTTCCTCCATCGCTGTGATTTTTGTAATTATGACGTAGTAATCGGTTGCAAGTCAAATATTTATTGGTTTTAGAAAGAAGATCAATACATGTGCCATATTGCCAAAAACCAGGCTTCCCCTCCGGTATTTAACAACTTTTAACCTATCGGTTGTAGAAAACTTACTGTTTCGAGGTACTTGTACCTTGAAATAACTATTTCATCTAAGGAATTTTCAAAATCTAGCATTTAACGCTAAAATGAATGATCTTTATGCGGTTTTGAGTGTACCTATGAGAAAAAAAGTAATAATCGGGGGAAGTGAAAAAATAGATCTGCCAGAAATGAATTTGTATAATATCGATGCAAAAGTGGATACTGGGGCAGACTCCAGCGCAATCCATTGCCACCATATTGAAATCGTTAGGAGAGAAGGAAAAAAAGTTTTACATTTTATATTGCTAGACCCATCCCATCCGGATTACAACAACAAAAGTTTTTACTTTGACCAATTCAAACAAAAAACGATTAAAAATTCTTTTGGGGACTCAGAAAAAAGATATGTAATCCGTACACCGGTTGCAATATTTAAAAGAAGATACAAGACAGAGCTATCCCTAACCTACAGGGGAAATTTGAGGTACCCTATCCTCCTGGGTAAAAAATTTTTGATGAGGAGGTTTTTGGTAGATGTAACCCAGTCGGACCTTTCTTCCATGGGAAATAAACTCACACAATGAAAATAGCCGTTTTATCCACCAATGCTTACCTCTATTCTACACAACGTTTGGTACAAGCGGGTAAAGAAAGAAACCATCATGTTGAGGTGGTCAATCATTTAAAATGCAATTTGATCACCGAAGAAAATAATCCCTCAGTCCACTATAAAGGCAGAGCATTGGATGATATGGACGCGGTTGTTCCACGGATTGGAGCTTCGGCAACATTTTACGGTTCAGCGGTGATCCGGCAATTTGAAATGCGGCATATATTTAGTGCAGTTGAATCCCAAGCCCTCCTCCGATCAAGGGATAAGTTACGCAGTTTGCAAATTCTGGCCAGAGCCGGACTTGGTCTGCCCAAAACAGTATTTACAAATTACTCTAACCAGTTAGACGAAATTATAGAAGGTGTTGGGGGTGCGCCCCTGATCGTAAAACTTTTGGAAGGGACGCAGGGATTGGGTGTAGTGCTGGCAGAAAATAAAAAAGCGGCAAAGTCTGTAATCGAAGCTTTCAATGGTTTGAAAGCCAGGATCATAGTCCAAGAATATATCAAGGAAGCAGGTGGGGCAGACCTGCGTGTCTTAGTGGTAGATAGTGAGGTGGTAGGCGCTATGAAGCGTCAGGCCAAGGATGGAGAATTTCGGTCCAACTTGCATCGTGGCGGATCAGCTAAAGTAGTAACCTTGACCAGGGAGGAAGAGCAAATAGCAATCGCGGCAGCTAAGGCAATGGATCTGGGAGTTGCTGGAGTAGACATTTTGCAGTCGAAACGTGGCCCCCTGATCATTGAAGTAAATTCTTCGCCTGGCCTGGAGGGAATTGAAGGTGCTACCGGCGAGGACATTGCTGGCAAGATCATTCAATACCTAGAAAAAAATGTTGGCAAGAAAATAAGCGTAAAGGCTTGATATGAAAAATGAAATTACCATTGCAGGGTCAGCGATAACTCCCGGTGAGTCTGCAGAATTACACCTGAATATTGCACGACTACCATCAAGGACACCCATCGATATTCCAATATACGTCAACCGATCTGAAAGATCTGGACCCACAGTTTTACTAATGGCCGGTCTGCACGGAGATGAAATCAATGGAATTGAGATCATAAGGCGAGTACTGGATCAAGAGTTATATAACACAGTAAGAGGCACTGTTATTTGCGTGCCTATCATCAATATTTATGGCTTCATTAATTTCTCCCGCGAAGTACCCGATGGCAAAGATGTGAATCGTTCTTTTCCCGGGACCAAAAGGGGTTCCTTGGCCAGCCGTGTTGCTTATCACCTCATGAACGAGATAATCCCGGTGATCGACTATGGTGTAGACTTTCATACCGGCGGAGCCAGTCGTTCTAATTTTCCCCAGATAAGATGTGTATTGGATGATGAGGTTAACCGGTCCTTAGCTAACGGATTCAACGCCCCATTTACCATTGATTCTCCGTTGATCCCAAAGTCACTGAGACATGCTGCCGAAGCTAAGAGCAAGAAGATCTTGGTATATGAAGGAGGCGAATCACTAAGGTTCGATGAGTATGCCATCTCTGAAGGTTTGGCCGGTACCCATAAACTACTGCATCACTTAGGAATGTCGGAAAGAGGCCCTCGTGTAAATAAGCGCAATGTGGTAATCACCAGCAAAAAATGGATCCGGGCAAAGAGCTCAGGGCTGTTTCACCCTTCGGTTCAATGTGGGGATCAAGTGCATAAGAAACAGGACCTTGGCTATATAACTGATCCTTATGGCGATTTTAAGGCAAGGCTCAGAGCCCCGAAGGAAGGATTTGTTATTGGTATTAATCATAATCCCGTAGTTAATCAAGGCAATGCTTTGATCCATCTGGGTCTAACTAGCTTGACCTAACGAATAATTTCTTAATTGCCCTGATCAGTTTCTTCTCTTTCTCCCAGAAGAAATTAAATTGGCCAAACAAAAACCCATAAGCCAAAAGCAGTATCTGATATAGTGGAAAGACCACTACCAGATAACAAATGGTTTTAAGCCATCCAGAAGTTAAATTGTCGAAACCTAGAAGGTCATAAATGACACCCTTCAGAGCAAGTGCACTAAAACCAGTAAGCGCGAAGACGATCAATATAAGTACTACTTGAAAAAGACTGGTCAGCCCCCACTTCTGTTTCATTTTTTCTAAAAATCCCTTAGGCTGACTAGTGCTTCTTGCAGCTTCAGTAGAGATTTGACTTTGAGTAGTTTCCTGTTCCAAGATTAGTATAGTTATAGTACTATTTTACAAAGGTATAACTAAATATTGATTGTACGATCCGTTGTATCAATAAAGAATCTCTCCCCGTATAAGATAGTCTACCTTATCTTTAAAAATTACTTTTTGCCAGCCTTCTACTTGATATGTGATGGGCCTTGGTTCTCCATTCAATAGGGCAAAATCCATTGTTGCCTTTCTCCAATTATCATATAACAAGTTTTGTTCCTGGTAAACAGATTCTATTTTCTTTAGTTGTCCGGAGTCTGAATGGATCACCAACTGCACTACGCCCAAATCAGCAGAATCCAAGGGTTGATAAATGGTTTTCTTGACCTTGTTCTCATTTATCTCGTGGCTGCCATAAGTATCCAAAAGGTAGGGTCGGTTTAGGTCGGACTGTTTAAAAAAAACTAGTTCCGTCTCCCAATCAATGGTGTCAATTTGCTCTTCATTTTGACCATCTATCACGGCCAGTTTCTTCACCTTAGGATTCAAAGAATCTAACCACGCAATCTGATCTTCGATTAACGAACCCAAATCGAAATATTTTATTATGGTAGCCTCGGTAGCCGGTTCAGTTCCTTGACAACCAAAACAAAGCACGAGCGCCATCATCAACATTATCCAGGTCGAACGAATGGTTATCGAGCGTTTCATATCAATACCTCCCCGGTCATCTCTTTGGGAATTTCGATCCCCATTAAGGTTAAAATTGTTGGTGCCAAATCACCCAGTTTGCCATTCTTAATTGGATCATTATAACGATCATCTACCAGTATGCAAGGGACCAGGTTAGTAGTATGGGCCGTGTTGGGGGTGCCGTCTTGGTTGATCATAAAGTCTGCATTTCCATGATCAGCAATGATTATAGTGGTATAATCATTTTGCAAAGCTGCCGTGGTCACCCGTTCCGCACATGCATCTACCGTTTCGCAAGCCGTAACCGCAGCAGCAAATACTCCGGTATGACCTACCATGTCCGGATTGGCGAAATTCAAGCAGATAAAGTCCGCGGACTGCTTTTCCAGCTCCGGAATAATGGCATCACGAATGTCCTTCGCACTCATCTCAGGTTGTAGATCGTAGGTAGCTACCTTGGGGGATGGGCATAGGATTCTCATTTCTCCGGGAAACTCTTCCTCACGGCCTCCGGAAAAAAAGAAAGTAACGTGAGGATACTTTTCTGTCTCTGCAATTCTTATTTGCTTCTTGCTCTGTTTACTTAACACCTCTCCTAAAGTATTGACAAGATTCTCTTTATCAAAAAGCACCTTTACTCCGGTGAAGGTAGGATCGTAATTTGTTAACGTGATGTAATGAAGGGGCAGTTTATGCATACCTTCATCTGGAAAATCACTTTGTGTTAGAACCTGTGTGATTTGTCGACCTCTATCAGTGCGGAAATTAAAGCATACCACAACATCCCCTTTTTCAATAACTGCTACTGGCTTATTGCTTTCGTCCACCTTCACAATCGGCTCGATAAACTCATCGGTTACACCAGCTTCGTACGACCGTCCCACCGCCTGTATCATATTTTCGGTAGCGTCACCGATCCCGTTTACTAATAGATCGTATGCCTTTTTTACTCGTTGCCAACGTCGGTCACGGTCCATAGCAAAATACCGACCGATCACACTGCCGATTTGTCCTGTAGTTGTGCTCAAGTGATCTTGCAATTCCGTTAAAAAGCGAATGCCACCTTCAGGATCAGTATCTCTTCCATCGGTGAAGGCATGGATGAAAAGATCCTTTATTCCGCTTTTAGCAGCCAAACTACATAGTGCCTTAAGATGCTCAATATGAGAATGAACGCCCCCATCGGATACCAAACCAATAAAATGTACTTTTTTGTGTTGCCTTTTGGCATATTCGAAGGCAGTGTTTAAAACACCTCCTCGGTCCAAGTGATCATCCTCAACCGCTTTATTGATTTTAACCAAATCTTGATAAACAACTCTTCCTGCACCGATATTCATATGGCCAACCTCAGAATTCCCCATTTGTCCTTCGGGCAGCCCAACAGATAACCCACTGGCATTCAGTTTACTATGAGAGCATTTTTCATAAAGCCCATCTATAAAAGGAGTATTGGCATTTGCTATGGCCGAGACTTTAGGGTGAGTGGATATTCCCCAGCCATCAAGGATCATTAAAAGTACTTTTTTGTTCATGGGGCAAATATAATTATTCACCGGCAGGTTTGTAACTACTGGTGAATTGTATTATTTTAAAAGGGAAGGTGTAAGGAAAATGAAGCAAAATTTAGCCGTTTATCAATTATTGGCATAATTTTGGAGATCGGATCAATAAAAAATAGAATATATGATGCTGAACAGTACTTATAAGATCTTTTTATTGAGTCTGCTGGTAGGATTCTTGCTGGAAATTGCTCCGGCACAAGCTCAAAGTGAAGTGATCAGCAATGTACGTTCTTCGCTCAAAACCGGTAGTTCTAAGGAGTTATCCAAGTATTTGGGTGAGATGATCGCCTTGAAGATTGATGGGCAACAGTCAAATTATAGTCGTACCCAAGCTGAATACGTTTTAAAAGATTTTTTTAAGCAATATCCCCCAACCGATTTTCAGTATGTGCACCAAGGAGCATCCGAAGGAGGGTTGAAATATGCTATCGGTCGGTACTCTTACGATAACGGTTCTTTTCGGGTAGTGCTAAGATCAAAAAAGTTTGACTCCGGTTATAAAGTTTCCAGTCTGGATTTCACAAAGGAATAGGGCATTCCGTTTCCGCTGGTCTCTTGTAAAGACTTGTAAAAGGTGCTGTTTATTCAGCACCTTTTTTATTTTTGAAAAATGGAATACATTACCGACACTGCCCTGAAGCAATTCATTCAATCTGCATTGCGTGAGGACATTCGCGAGGGAGATCATACCTCTTTGGCAGCTATACCAAAAGAAGTGGTAAGGAAAGCTCAACTCCTGATCAAAGGAGAAGGCATCATCGCCGGATTGTCATTAGCAGAAAAAATTTTTAAAACGTTTGATGCCGACCTTGAATTGGAAATGCTACTAGCCGATGGTGCGCCGGTAAAATATGGAGATATAGGATTCTATATAACAGGTTCGGCACGATCGATCTTAAGCACCGAACGACTAGTGCTCAATTGCATGCAACGCATGAGTGGAATAGCCACTTATACCCACCAGCTAAGTGGGTTGATTGCAGGGACAAAAGCCAAACTACTGGACACTCGAAAAACCACACCGAATTTTCGACTGTGCGAAAAGTGGGCTGTAGTAATCGGAGGCGGTACCAATCACCGGTTTGGTTTATTCGATATGATCATGCTCAAGGACAATCACAATGATTATGCCGGTGGTATTACTAAATCCGTGAGAGCAGCGCAAAAATACCTTGATGAAAACAATCTGGATCTTAAAATCGAAGTTGAGACCCGCAATCTAGAAGAGGTAAAAGAAGCACTTGAAGTTGGCGGAGTAGACCGGATCATGTTGGATAACATGTCTCATGAAACTATGAGAGCTGCCATCTCTTTAATCAATGGCAAATGTGAATCAGAAGCATCTGGCGGCATTACTGAAAAAACTATCAGAGCTGTAGCAGAGACTGGCGTAGATTATATATCTGTTGGTGCTTTAACCCATTCAGTTAAAAGTATGGATATTAGCTTAAAGGCGGTACAATAAAAATTGCCTAATAAGGGAAATATTGTCATATTTGTGGCCCTTAATATTCCTGTAGCATATGATCGTTAAAACCAGAAAATATCAGCTTCCCACCGGAACCTATATCAAAACCGGACTTAAAAATATTATCCGAGAGCAGTGGTGGGTAGGGCTAATCTTTTTAGCGATATGCAGTATGTATTTTGTGCTACCCTCTCATTGGTGGATAACCGGGGCATTGATTGCCTTGGTTCTTTATTTCCTTTTTTGGCTGATCCAGTTTGCCGGAATGACTCAGCTGGAACAAGGTAAAATTTTATTTCAGAAACTGTCGTACGAAATTGATAGCCGTCAAATATTGATCAAGATAAGCTCAAAGCAAGGGATGCCGATCACCTGGGACAAGATCAAACGAGCCATTAAAACAAAAAACAATTTGGTATTGGTCGTCAGCAAAGCTCAGTTTATTCATTTGCCCTTTAAGATCTTTAACAATGACAATCAAATTAAGTTTATTGAAAGCATCTTAAAAAAGAAGGGCCTGCTCAAATAATCAGTCTTGCGCACCTTTTCTATTGGCCAAGCTTATTGTAAGTGGCCCAAAGCACTAAACCAGATAGCAAGGGAAATGCAGCCAGAATGGCATAGGCATAAATAATGTTTATGCCTTCACTGAAAAATGCTAATGCAAAGATCATTACAAAAAAGGTACGCGCCAATATATTCATTACACTAAAAACACTGTTGACCCTGCCTATTATGTGATTTGGGATTTGACTAAACAAATAGGAAACACGCAAC
>JBPCUG010000708.1:0-2716 GCA_051011275.1 Cyclobacteriaceae bacterium
GCAGTCTGCTTCCTTTGGGGTTACTCCATGGTTTGATAAATTTCTCTTTCAACTGGGGAAAATTGCCGGGTGCCGTTGTGCCACCTGAAATAGAGACCTACCAACTTTACGATGCTATCATTTCTGTGATAATAGTGCTCCCTTATTTTTATTATACGTTGAGACAACTCTCCAAGCTAAACCGCAATGCTATTCTAGATCTGTATCAACTTAATCCCTGACCCTGTGCTGAGAGATCAACTACCATTCACTTTTTATAACTTAGGCAAACTATCTACGTGCAGATGAAGATCATCCTAATGTCAGTTGGCACACGAGGGGACATGGAACCTTTCATAGCGCTCGGTGAAATATTGCAAGAAAAAGGGCATCAAGTGATCTGTGCCTTCCCTGAGCAGTTTCGAGATCTTGCCGAAGATTCAAATATGAAATTTGCTTCACTGGGGACAGAGCTCATTGAGTTGCTGGAAAGCGATATTGGAAAAGCTGCTATGGGTGGAAGTGGGTCGGGATTTAAAAAGATTCTGGCCATAATTAAACTAGCCACCAGTCAAAAAGCTAGTCAAAGGGAAATAGTAAGCAAACAATACGAATTAATCGAAAATATAAATCCGGATAGAATTGTGCACAACCCTAAGTGTATTTACCCTATCATTTGGGCATCACAAAATAGTGGCAAGACCATTCTGGCTAGCCCAGTGCCCTACTTACATTATGTGCAAGGTCATACACATGTTGCCTTTAATAGCAATTTTGGTCCTTTTCTCAATAAACTGACTTTCTCACTGGCAAACTTCGGGCTGGTACAGACGGTGATGACAACGATCAAATGGTTGAAAATCGATAAAAAAATAACCCGAGGACAAATAAAAAATGTGTTCAGCTCTAACAAGGTAATCTATACCATCTCCCCTTCCCTATTTTCAACACCCATTTCTTGGCCTGAGCATATGAAAGTTTTAGGATACCACGAAAGGAATAAGGTAATTAACTGGGAGCCTAAGAAAGAGCTGACCGAGTTTTTGCAAAAACATAATCGCATGCTTCTTATCACTTTTGGCAGTATGACTAACCCTGAACCGGAGAAAAAAACGAAGATAATAGTTGAAATACTCGAGCGAAATAAAATTCCTGCCATCATCAATACTGCATCCGGAGGTCTCTTAAAACCAGAAAAATATAATACCGAACTGATCCATTTTGTTTCTCGAATCCCCTATGACTGGCTCTTGCCTAAAATATACGGAGTCATTCATCATGGAGGCTCAGGCACCACTCACATGGCCCTTAAATACGGATGTGCAACCATGATCGTGCCCCATATCATTGACCAATTTGTTTGGAACAAAATTATTTTCAATCTGGGTGTGGGACCAAAAGGGGTAAAAATCGGAAAGGTTACCGTAAAAAACCTAGAGCCGAAAATTCTTGAACTAGTAAGCAATAGTGCTTATAAAAAGAAAGCCGAGCAGATTGCAAATCAAATGGCACAAGAAAATTTCAAAGAAGAAATTTATAAAACAGTAATCGAGGAGTAAAGGCAACGCAGGTGTAGCGGATCCTGATTATAGCTCGAACGGCAAAAAGTAATGGATTAAGAGTTCAAAATCTACTATTTTAGAGTAGGTATCGTAGCTCTCGAACGACAATGGTCGAGAATGTATCAAAATGATCAACCGATTGCTTTTCCCTACGTTGTTGCTGGCCCTTACCATCGGTCTAGGACTCCAGTTGTCTTCGTGCGGCCCAAGCACTGCCGCTGAAAGCCCCGATGACGCCAAGGAATTTTTTGTTTTCGAAGTGTTACCACTGATCCAATCCAAATGCCTTTCGTGTCATGGTGATGATCCAAGCAAAATTGAGGGTGAACTGGATTTACGTTCTAATGAAGCCATGCTGCAAGGGGGAGAGCATAACAAAGAATTAATTGTGCCCGGCCGACCCGAATTCAGCCCACTCTATCAAGCTATTACCAGAGAAGATCCTGATTTCTCTATGCCGCCGAAAGAAAGAGACGCGCTCTCTGAGGATGAAATACAAGCATTTTATAGCTGGATCGTATCTGGAGCGCCTTGGCCTGAAAATAAAGAAATAAAACGCATAGCCGCTTCTGCCGGGCCAGGACAAAGAAGCCTGGTAAAGGTAGCTACCTCTGGTGGGCAACAAGAGCATTGGGACCAACGGTATTATAGGCCGCAAGATCTTTGGGCTTATAAACCCCTGACGAAGCCAGCCATACCTGAAAGATTTGAGGGCAGCCATCCAATTGATGCTTTTATCAATCAAAAATTGGAGGAACTAACTATTGCACCTACTTCCAGGGCTTCTAAAGAAGACTTGATCAGGCGCCTGTATTTTGGGCTTATCGGCTTGCCACCTTCACCTAAAGAAGTCGACGATTTTTTGGCCAACAAAGATGATCAAGCTTATGAGCAACTTATAAATAAGCTACTCAAAAGCCCACACTATGGAGAACAATGGGCCCGACACTGGCTCGACATATCCCGGTATGCCGATAGTGATGGCTTTTCCAACGACTATGCCCGACCTAGCGCCTGGCGTTATCGTGATTATGTAGTCCGCAGTTTCAATTCAGATAAGCCTTATGATCAATTCATGATGGAGCAAGTGGCCGGTGATGAAATGGATCCCTCCAATCCGGAAAACTTAGTCGCCACCGGTTTCCTTCGCATGGGTCCATGGGAACATACCGGCA
>JBPCUG010000709.1:0-3057 GCA_051011275.1 Cyclobacteriaceae bacterium
AGTACATGTATGCGCTGGCGGCAGCTTCAGATCGAGTGCAATTGGAGGTTTATGCACATACTTATGAGCAAAGGCCATTGCTACTCCTTATCATTAGTTCGGTAGACAATCTCAGTCGAATCGAAGAAATACGGCAACAGCATGTTCAACTATCTAGTCCCACAGAATCGGGCAATTTGGATATCAAAAGTATGCCAGTAGTTACCTGGCTAGGCTATAGCGTACATGGAAACGAAGCTAGCGGGTCTAACTCTTCGCTCTTAGTAGCTTATCATTTAGCCGCGGCTCAAGGTAGTGCCATAGATCAATTATTAGATGAAACCATCGTTTTAATTGACCCCAGCATTAATCCTGATGGGCTCAACAGATTTGCCAGTTGGGTAAACTCCCATAAAAGCCAAAGCCCTGATACAGACCCCAATAATCTGGAGCACAATGAAGCCTGGCCGCGAGGACGTACCAATCACTATTGGTTTGACCTCAACCGTGACTGGCTCCCGGTGCAGCATCCCGAATCACAAGGGCGACTAAAAAAATTCCATCATTGGAAGCCGAACATTCTAACTGACCACCATGAGATGGGTACCAATCGAACATTTTTCTTTCAGCCAGGCATACCTTCTCGTAATCATCCACTTACACCAGCACAAACGTTTGAGCTAACTGCCGAAATTGGTAAATATCATGCGGAGGCTTTGGATAAGATTGGGTCTCTATATTACAGCAAAGAAGGTTATGATGACTATTACTACGGGAAAGGCTCGACCTATCCGGATGTGAATGGGTCGATTGGGATCCTTTTTGAACAAGCAAGTTCTCGAGGACATGCACAAAAAAGCGACAATGGCACCTTGACCTTCCCATTTGCAATTCGCAACCACTTTACCACTTCACTGTCCTCTTTACAGGCCGGGCTGGAACTGAGGACCCGGTTACTGGAACATCAACGCACCTTTTATCAGACTGCGCTTAGAGATGCACGGGCAGATCAGGTGAAAGGCTATGTATTTGGATCCTCAAGTGACCCCGCCCGGACCGCGTCATTTCTTAAGGTGTTACAAAGACATCAAATCAAGGTACATACCTTGTCCAGAGACCTAACTAATGGAGGTCAATCATTTTCGCCACAAAACAGCTTTGTAGTATCTCTGGAACAACCTCAGTATCGCTTGATCCAAGCCATTTTTGAAAAACGCACCAGCTTCCAGGACAGCCTGTTCTACGATGTCTCGGCTTGGACCCTACCTTTGGCCTTCAACCTGGATTACAGCCCTTTGGATCAGCGACAGTTACAAAGAGGATTGATTGGTGCCGAAGTAACCGAAGTAATGCCCCTGGCTGGTAAGGTGACTGGAGGTGAAAGCAAGTATGCCTATCTGTTTCGGTGGGATGGATATTACGCACCAAGAGCCTTACAACGGATCCTTAAAAAAGGGCTTAGAGCAATGGTGTCTAACAAAGCATTTACTGCCGCTACCGGCCAGCAATTTGACCGGGGCACCATTGTAATTCCAGTGGTCGGCCAGAAACTTGATGCATTTGGGATCACTTCTTTGATGCAGGAGATTGCAAATAACGATGGGATCGAAGTTTTTGCCATGCCTTCGGGGCAATCGCAAAGAGGAGTAGACCTGGGCAGTCCATCCTTGGATGTTTTGAAACAACCTAAAATCATGCTATTAGCTGAAGGTGATATCAATAGCTATGAAGTAGGAGAAGTATGGCATCTAATGGATCAAAGGTATAAGATGAACATAAGTCTGATTTCGCAGAATAAGTTCAATCAAATGAATTTGGATAAATACAATACTTTGATCATGGTAAATGGCCAGTACAAAGGTATTACTGCAAAAGCTCAGCAGAAGTTAAAAGCATGGGTCGAAAAAGGAAATACTGTGATTGCTACAAAGGGTGGGGCCAAATGGTTAAGTGACAAAAAAATTAGTAAAACTAAATTTTTGAAAGAGGAGAAAGATACTCTGTCACATCTAAGTTACGGGGATATGGACCAATGGTCTGGGGCACAGGTGATCGGGGGTGCTATATTCAAAACCAAACTGGATTTGAGCCATCCGTTGGGCTATGGCTTTCCAAATACCGAGCTTCCTGTGTTTCGCAATAGTAGATTGTTTATGGAACGATCTAAAAATCCATTTACTAACCCATTGATGTACGATAGCCAACCTCTGCTGAGTGGTTATATATCGGCAAAGAAAGAGGCTCGACTCAAAAATAGCGCAGCCATAGACATTAATCATATTGGCAAGGGGCTGATCATCTCCATGACCGACAATCCAAATTTCCGGGCTTTCTGGTATGGTACTAACAAGCTTTTGGCTAATGGGATATTCTTTGGTCCGGTGATCGAGTCAGGAGAAATCAAGTAATAGGAGGGGTGATCTTATGGCCCACTAATTGACGCTTCCCAATTTGATTGCAAATAAGGAAAAGCACGAATCATCTGAACTGCATTTTCTGCTACTAAGTCTGGCGCAGAAAAAAGATCAAAATGTCGCCCCAGGAAAGCGGCAAAACGAAGAGGATGCTGCATAAGAATGTCCTCCATTTGATGGGGCAGTTTATATCTGGGGATCAAATTAATATACCCTCCAGCTAGTGCGGTGGGAATAAGCATGCTTGAGCCATGAACTCCAATAATCACCTGACTCTTAGCATATACCGCGCACCACTGCTGCTCTTCTTCAAAGCTCAAGTGATTTTTCCTTAAGTCGGTAATGTCTTCGGGAAAGGTACCCCAAGTACCAAGGCCCACCAAACTAAAAGATGCACCCGGTAATTCTTTCCTTATTTTGGAAATAGTCCTGATTACTTTTTTCTTTTGGCGGTTAAGGAAATACCATCCCAGCCAACCAGGTTTTTGAAACTTGATCCAGAAGAGCCAAAGAAAATGATCCCATTGATTGGAAAGCCAGAAGCGATCCTCCCTTAGGACGAAAGTAAATTGAACGGGACTTCGTGTATAATCTGATACCGCCAAAGGTCTGACTTTCACATATTGTTCCAAAGGTAATTGGCTGTGATCCAAATGGGTATAGG
>JBPCUG010000710.1:0-3258 GCA_051011275.1 Cyclobacteriaceae bacterium
ATGAAGATGCCCTCAAATACTTTCACAAATCCTTAGAGATCCGTACACAGGCATTCGGTGAATCACATCCTCAGGTAGCTCATGTGTACAACGGTATTGGAAGGACACAGATCAGTATGGGGAATTATGACCTGGCTTTGGAATCTATACAAAAGGCTCTGGATATTGCCAAAACTACACCCAGCTCGCTATTGGGCGATACCTATAATAATATTGGCGTTGTATACCATTTTAAGGGAGATTATCAGCAGGCGCTGGACTACTACGAGCAAGCGCTTCAAACTCGGGAAGTGGTGTTGGGAAGACTCCACAAGAAAGTTGCCGAATCATACGGGAATATTGGTTTGGTGTTTTCCGTTTTAGGGAAGTATCAAACCGCCTTGGATCACTATCATAAAGGAGAGGATGTATTGGAAAAGATATTAGAACCCGGTCATCTAAACTTTTCTTATATCTATAATAAAATGGGCATTATTTACCGAGTCAAAGGAGATTATGCCCGCGCCCAGGAGTATTACGAAAAGACCTTGCAGATCAGAAGAGAAAACTTGGGAGAGCTTCATCCCGATGTAGCCGACGTTTATATTAATCTGGGAGTGATCCACGAAAGAAATGGAGATTATGAGTTGTCCATGGAGTTTACTAATCGTGCTATCGAGATTTATGAATCCGTGCACGGTGAAAGCCACCCCTTTGTAGCCAAGTTTTATCTAAATATGGGTCAACTGAACTTCCAGCAGGATCGACTTGATGCGGCTATGCAGTATTATGAAAAAGGCTTGAAAGTATATTTGGAAAACTTTGGGGAGCAACATTATTCTGTAGCTAATGTTTACAATAATATGGGTACCTTTTTTGGCGCCCAGGAGGAGTATACTCGTGCTATGGATTATACTCAAAAGGCCTTAGCCATCCGGCTAAATGTGTTGGGTGAAAAGCACACTGATGTAGCTCAATCGTACGTGAACCTAGCCGAGTTATACGGCTTGCAACAACACAATAGTGAGGCTTTAGTTTTTTTTCAAAAAGCGCTTGCTCTGCGCAAAGAAGTCTTAGGATTCAAGCATCCGGATGTTGCATTAGTGTATAATAAATTGGGAAATCTTCTTTTGGAAAACGATGATTATGAAAAGGCTTTAGAAGCATCTCAAAATGCGCTAATAGCTAATCATGGTAGCTTTGATTCAAAGGCAATTGACCAAAACCCCGCTTTGTCATCCACCTTTGATGAAGCTGTACTTTTGGAGTCACTCCAGCTGAAAGCCCAAATATTGAAGGCAAGTAATGGCCAGACCAATGATCAAGATCTATTACGACTCGCCTTAGACACCTACCAGATCTGTGATGATCTTATACAACAGATGAGTCAGGGACGACTATTATTTGAGGATAAAATAAAATTGGCTGAGTGGAATACCTCTATTTATAAAGAGGCTATCGCAGTATGCATGCAATTGCACCAGGCCACCAGTGAGAGTGATTATTTGCGACAGGCTTTTACCTATTCCGAAAAAAGTAAGTCAGGAGTTCTTAGGCAAATGATATCAAACATTTCTGCCAAGAGTTTCGGGCAAATCCCTGATAACCTACTGGCCTTGGAAAAACAGATCAGGCTGGATAGGGACTACTACATGTCCTATATAAATTACTACAAAACACAGAAGGATGGTTATGACACGACGGAGGTTAATGGCTTTGAGAGAGAACTGTTTGCCTTGAGCCGCACCTACGACTCCCTTACTTTGACCTTTGAAAGGAATTATCCTAAATACCACCAATTAAAATTTGATCCCGGCACAATTGATGTTACCTCTTTAAAGAAGCAACTATCGGATAGCAATACTGCCCTAGTGGAATATTTTATGTCCGATACTTTATTATACGCATTCACTCTTACCAAAAATCAATTTGAAGTAGCTTCCATACCAGTTGGTCAGAAACTTGAGACCCTGATCCAGGATTTTAATAACGGATTGACCGTGCAAGGCCATTCCCAAACTGAACAGAATCATAAGCTATTTGCTGCTGCTAATCAACTGTATGATTTGCTATTTAAACCGGTTGCCGGCACGTTAGAAAAAGACGTGGAAAAAATAGTGATCATTCCCGACGGACTAATATCATTGATTCCTTTTGAATTGTTGTTGGCGGATATGCCTGAAGCAGGTGTTTTTGACTATAACAATTATTCCTACCTATTGAAAAACTATCAAATTAGCTACGCTTATTCTGGAACATTATGGTCGAAGAAGGTCATTCAAAAAAATCAATGGGAGAACCAGTTTGCCGGCTATGCACCAAGTTATCAACCAGCATTACTGGCCGAGGCCAATGAATTGATTTCCTATGGCAATTTTAGAAACGAAATTAGTGATCTGAAGTATACCGAGGAAGAAGTAAGGAATGCTTCCTCGTTTTTTAATGGCCATACTTATACCGGATCAGAGGCCACGGAGATGTTGTTCAAAGGCGAGGGAGGTAAATACCAAATACTTCACTTGGCTATGCACGCGATTATTGATGAAGAAAATCCACTTCTATCGAAACTGATCTTTACCCAGGATAATGATACCTTGGAGGACGGTTTTCTAAATGCCTATGAACTATATAATATGGACTTAACAGCAGAATTAGCTGTGCTAAGTGCCTGCAATACTGGCTATGGAAAATTAGCTAAGGGTGAAGGGGTTTTGAGTTTAGGTCGTGCTTTTGCATATGCAGGCTGCCCAAGTATTGTGATGAGTTTGTGGCCAGCGCAAGACCGTGCCACTGCGGATATAATGGGCTACTTTTACGAAGGACTGGCCAAAGGTTATGCTAAGGATCGAGCCCTGCGAGAGGCAAAGTTGCAATATCTGGAGAATGCTTCTGATCTTTTTACCCATCCGTTTTACTGGGCAGGTTTTGTAGTACAAGGAGATACAAGCCCAATTGAAGTATCTAGCGGCATATCCTGGTATTGGTTGCTGTCAACTATTCCCTTACTGGGAATTGTGATGGCTTATAGACGGAAGAGACAATAGATTAAAGATTGACATTACTACTGAAATTGAGAAATAACTGATCAAGTATGAAAAAATTATTCAGTGGTTTAATACCCATCCTTTTCGCCTTTGCCTGCAACCAAACTACCAATGGTCCTAATATTGAAACCGCCGCACTCCCGCGAATTGCCATTGCTGGCTTAGCCATAGAATCCAGTACTTTCTCACCGGCTAAAACCCATGAAGATGCTTTCCATGCCCGAGTAGGGGACAA
>JBPCUG010000711.1:0-11482 GCA_051011275.1 Cyclobacteriaceae bacterium
GTGACAGATGCCAATGGAGCAGAAACTACTTGTGATGTAACCATTGCTGAACCACCGGTCTTATCCTCTTCGACCACACAAGTAGATGTCTTGTGCTTTGGAGAGGCTACAGGATCGATTGATCTGACAGTGAGTGGTGGAACACCGGGATATACTTTCTTATGGAGCAACGGCGCTACCACCGAAGATATTAGCAGCTTGGCTGCAGGTACTTATGATGTAACGATCACCGATGCCAACGGCTGTGAAACTACGGACAGTGCGACGATCGGCGAACCGGCGGACCTGACATGCACGGCGGCCCTTGACAGCGGTGTTACGATTAATGGAGCCAGCGATGGAGTAGCTACGGTAACGCCAAATGGAGGTACCCCGGGCTATACCTATTTATGGGACAATGGGGAGACCACACAACAGGCCACGGGATTAAATGCCGGCCTTCATACGGTAACTGTAACCGATGCCAATGGTTGTGAAACGACCTGCCAGGTGATGGTAACGGAACCGGGTGTGCTGGCATGTACGGTCGCTTTGGTAAGCGATGTGCTTTGTAATGGCGAGAGCAACGGAAGTGCTACTGTAACTCCTACGGGGGGTGTTGCGCCCTTTAGCTATGCCTGGGACAATGGGGAAGCTACCCCAACAGCCACCATGCTTAATGCCGGAGTGCATACGGTCACAGTGACAGATGCCAATGGAGCAGAAACTACTTGTGATGTAACCATTGCTGAACCACCGGTCTTATCCTCTTCGACCACACAAGTAGATGTCTTGTGCTTTGGAGAGGCCACGGGATCGATTGATCTGACAGTGAGTGGTGGAACCCCAGGATATACTTTTTTATGGAGCAACGGCGCTACCACCGAAGATATTAGCGGCTTGGCTGCAGGTACTTATGATGTAACGATCACCGATGCCAACGGCTGTGAAACTACGGACAGTGCGACGATCGGCGAACCAGCGGACCTGACATGCACGGCGGCCCTTGACAGCGGTGTTACGATTAATGGAGCCAGCGATGGAGTAGCTACGGTAACGCCAAATGGAGGTACCCCGGGCTATACCTATTTATGGGACAATGGAGAGACCACACAACAGGCCACGGGATTAAATGCCGGCCTTCATACGGTAACTGTAACCGATGCCAATGGTTGTGAAACGACCTGCCAGGTGATGGTAACGGAACCTGGTGTGCTGGCATGCACGGTCGCTTTGGTCAGCGATGTTCAATGTAATGGGGAGAGCAACGGAAGTGCTACTGTAACTCCCACGGGAGGTGTTGCGCCCTTTAGCTATGCATGGGACAATGGGGAAACTACTCAGACAGCCACTGGACTCAACGCAGGCTTGCATACGGTCACAGTGACAGATGCCAATGGCGCGGAGACCACTTGTGATGTAACCATTGCTGAACCACCGGTCTTATCCTCTTCGACCACACAGGTAGATGTCTTGTGCTTTGGTGAGGCGACTGGATCGATTGATCTGACAGTGAGCGGAGGAACACCGGGATACACTTTCTTTTGGAGCACTGGAGAGACTACCGAAGATATTAGCAATCTTACAGCAGGCACTTATAACGTAACCATTATTGATGCTAACGGTTGCGAAACAACAAACAGTGTAACGATCACTGAACCGGCAGCGGCACTTACAAGCTCAACAACCCAGGTAGATGTGTTGTGTTTTGGTGAGGCGACCGGATCGATTGATCTAACAGTGAGCGGAGGAACACCAGGATACACTTTCTTATGGAGTACTGGAGCCACCACAGAAGATATAAGCGGCTTAACCGCAGGCACCTATGACGTAACTATCACAGATGCCAACGGCTGTGAAACTACGGACAGTGTAACCATCACCGAACCACCAATGCCACTAATGTGTAGTGTTGCCTTGGATATGGGGGTATCGGTAAATGGTGCCAGTGATGGAGCGGCAACGGTGACTCCTACTGGAGGCACCTCTGGTTATACCTTTTTATGGGATAATGGCGAAACCACCCAGACAGCTACCTCACTAGATGCAGGAGTTCATACGGTCACCGTTACAGATTCAAATGGGTGTGAAACCACCTGCGAAGTGATGGTCCCCGAACCCGATCAGTTGGTATGTAACATTACTTTAGAGAGTAATGTACTGTGTAATGGCGACAGCGATGGTGCAGCCACTGTGACACCAATGGGAGGTGTGGCACCATTTACCTATGCCTGGGACAATGGGGAGACCACCCAAACGGCTACAGCTTTAAATGCCGGCTTGCATAGCGTTATTGTAACTGATGCGAATGGAGCGGAAACCTCTTGCGAAGTGACCGTTTCAGAACCGGCAGCACTTACATGTGATATTATACTAGATAACGGAGTGAGCATTAATGGCGGCAGTGATGGGGCGGCCACAGTCAATCCGACAGGAGGCACGGTACCTTATACTTACCTCTGGGATAATGGCGAGGATACGCAGCAGGCCGTTTCATTAGACGCCGGATTTCACACGGTAACGGTGACCGATGCCAATGGCTGTGAAACTACTTGTGATGTTATGGTAACAGAACCGGATGCATTAGTTTGTAGTGTTGCTTTGCTCAATGATGTGACTTGTAACGGAGGTAATGATGGATCCGCTACTGCCAATCCGGTAGGAGGTGTAGCTCCCTATACTTATATGTGGGACAATGGGGAAACTGGTATGACCGCAGTTATGCTACCTGCTGGCGTCCATACCGCTACGGTAACTGATGCCAACGGGGCCCAAACCAGCTGTGAAATTACGATTGAACAACCAGAACCGCCAAACGCCGGTGACGATAATACAATCCGGGTTTGTGACGGAACAATTGTCGATCTTACAACACTGGTTTCCGAAGCAGGTGGTTCTTTTATGGATCCTGGAAATACAGGAGGTCTTAACGGAAATGATTTTGATACCACTGGTCTGGGACCAGGAAGCTATGACATTACTTACACAGTAGAAGGAGCAACACCCAATTGCCCGGTAGATACAGCAACGATAACAGTAATTGTTGACGAATTGGCCGATGCCGGTGACGACAACGAAACTACCGTCTGCGATGGTGAGGTAGTAGATTTAACTAGTTTGGTAAGCGTCATGGGAGGCGCTTTCACAGACCCTGGTTTAACCGGAGGCCTTAATGGAAGTAATTTTGACACCTCCGGACTCTCACCTGGAAGTTATGATTTGATTTATACTGTGGGCAGCGGGAATCAAAACTGCCCCGAAGACACGGCCACCATTACAGTAAATGTGGAAGTGCCCAATAATGCCGGTGCAGATAACAGCACCGAAGTATGTGAAAGCACCATAGTGAACCTTGCGAATTTGGTAAGTGCTCCCGGGGGGACGTTCTCAGATCCCAATAACACAGGCGGATTGAGCGGAAACAGTTTTGATACTACCGGACTTACGCCTGGCAATTATCAGATCATATATTCGGTAAGTAGTGGAAACACCTGCCCGGATGACACGGCAACCATCACCATTATGGTATTGGAAGACATCATCACGCAGTCTTGCGAGGTGCTCGATATTGATTTTTGCAATCCTAATGAAGAACCTTTCTATAATTTTTATTGGTTTGAAATGAACAGTGGCCCTGCCGGTTCAAATTTCTTTTCGCAAAATGCTACACATCAGTTGAGCTTTACGGAGTTTACCAATGGTACGGCCTTGATCGAAGGATCTACTCAGGTAGGTACTTGTTCGGCACAATTGTACATTGTGTTGAAGGATCTTAAAGACTGGAATCAGTGGAGTGCAGATGGGGGTACGTTTAAACCGCAGGGTTGTGATCCGGGAGCGGTGATCAAAGAAAATTTAAGATACTATGTGATAGACGGTACGCAAAGTACTATTACGACCACTGGAGGAGATTGTTTGGAAGAAGGAACCTTTTTTATAACCCAGCGTCCCGATCCTAATGACCCCAATACTCCTAATCTGGGAGTTCATGTAGGTCCCGGTGGAGCGCTGTACGATTCAGATACTTCTGCAGAAGGGCTCGCAGGATGGGGTTGGATGGGCCCACAAGGCGATGAACGCCGCTGGCGAATAGATTTTAACTTCCACATTGATTGTGAAGACGAAACAGGATGCGAACCCGAAAGCGACTTAGAATGTGGTATCGATGAGATTAACGCCGAGGTGAGCTGCTATGGCGGGAACGACGGTTCTGCAACTGCGGTGGCCAATGGTGGTGTCGCTCCTTATAGCTATGCCTGGAGCAATGGAGAAACCACAGCAACGGCAACCATGCTTACTGCTGGTGTCCATGAGGTAACGATTACCGATGCAGATGGAAATCAAACCCGTTGTGAAATTACCATTGGAGGGCCAGAAGAACTTACATGTGAAACGACTGTAGTTAGTGGGGTAAGTTCACAAGGAGCCAATGACGGTTCGGCAACAGTTACTGCAGACGGAGGAACTATGCCTTATGCCTATCTCTGGGATAATGGAGAAACTACTGCGACAGCTGTTAACCTTTCGGCAGGCAATCACAGTGTTACGGTATATGACGCCAATAATTGCGAAGCCCTTTGTTATGTAGAAATTCCCGAGGCTGGAATGTTTAACTGTGAGGTTAGAGCAAATCAGGGAATTGTTTCTTGCTTTGGTGCAGCAGATGCAAGCGCTACGGCAACTCCAATTGGAGGCCTGGCGCCGTATAGTTATTTGTGGGATAACGGGGAAACCACGGCTACCGCAACGGGATTAAATGCAGGATTGCATACAGTTACGGTAACCGACTCAAATGGTAGGGAAACTACCTGTGATATTACTATTGAAGAGCCAGATGAACTGACTTGTTCGGCAACAGTGTTTAGCAATGTTACAGCTAATGGGGCAAGTGATGGTTCGGCCACTGCTACGCCAATGGGAGGTACCGCTCCTTACACCTATGCCTGGGATAATGGCGAAACAACAGCAATGGCGGTGGCTTTGGATGCAGGGCTTCATACAGTGACCATTACAGATGCCAATGGTTGCGAAACAAGCTGTGAGGTAACACTTATGGAACCTGATCTGCTTTCTTGCCAAGCTGAAAAGTTAAGTGATACATCTTGTTCAGACAGGCAGGATGGTTCGGCAGAGGTAATCGTCCAGGGAGGGATGCCACCCTATATGTATAGCTGGGATAACGGTGAAGATACACAAACCGCTGTCGGTTTAAGTCCAGGAATGCACACTGTAACAGTCACAGACAACAATGGGTTAGAAACCACCTGTAATGTAACTATAGGCGCTCCCTCGGAGATTAGGGCAACGGCTACTTTGGTTTCTGAAGTAACTGTAAATGGCGCTAATGATGGCTCGGCCACCGTTACGGCAAATGGAGGAACACCGCCCTATACATACCTGTGGGATAACGGCGAGAGTACCCAAACAGCAATTATGTTAACTGCCGGGCTGCACACAGTGAAGGTAATCGATGCCAATGGCTGTGAAGCTGTTGCTGAAGTTATGATACCGACACCTGATGCACTTATGTGCTCTATCATGGTAGATAATCATGTGCAGTGTAATGGAGAAGATGATGGCAGCGCAACCGTAACACCTATGGGTGGAGTTGCACCCTACACCTATTCATGGGACAATGGCGAAACCACTCAGACCGCAATGGAATTGTCCGCAGGACTGCATACGGTAACCGTTACCGACATGAACGGCGCTCAGACAAGTTGTGAAATTACCATACAGGATGTCACCCTGCTGCAGACACAAGCTGTGGAGATTAGCGGCGTTACGGATGTTGGACTGGAAGATGGTGTTGCTGCCGTAAACGCAACCGGAGGAACACCTCCATATACCTATTTATGGGATAACGGAGAAACGACCCAGATGGCGACAATGCTTTCTGCCGGCTTACATACAGTGGTGGTTACGGATGCCAATGGATGCGAGTCAGAGGCTAGTGTCACTATTACGGAACCCGGTGTCTTTGGTTGCGAAATTACACTGGTAAATCATGTCACGTGTTTTGATGGCATGGATGGAAGTGCAACCGTTACACCTATGGGAGGTACCGCTCCATACACGTATTTATGGTCTAACGGAGAAACCGGGCAAACGGCAACCGCTTTACCTGTAGGTAATCATATGGTTACAATTACCGATGCCAATGGAAGGGAGACTACTTGTAATATTACCATTGGGCAACCGGTAGAATTAGGTTGTTCAATAATAGATGTGGTAGATAGCAATGAAGGAGAAGACAATGGGGAAGCCACCGCAGTAGGCTCAGGAGGAACAGCACCCTATACCTATCTTTGGAATGATGCCGGTAATCAAACTACTGCAACCGCGACCGGATTGGCACCAGGCAATTATGAGGTTGTGGTTACCGATGCCCATGGTTGTGAGACAATGTGTGAGGTTACCATTGAAGAAATTCCGGATACACAGCCAACCGGATGTGAAACGGCCTACGCCCGATTTGCCGATGACAATTCATGCTTTATCGACGATGGCCTTGGCGCCAACCGTTGGGGCTGGACCAACTATTTTGCCACGGAAGGTAATTATACCATGGATCTATATTCGGCTGCCGGCCAGTGTAACTTGAACAATGGTACCAAATCTGGTGAGGTATTGGTCGAATATTCAAACGGCAGGGTTAGGGTTTCGATCCAGCTATTACCCGGGTTCGTAATGACAGAGGCCCAGATGTACATTGGGGGAGTACCTTATCCTATGGGTAACAATGGAAGACCAACCGTTGCAAGTGGTCAATTCCCTTATAAAGAGGAAGGCCTTAACAATGTTACAACATTGCAATTTGATCCAGTAGACGTGAGTCACCTAGCTGATGGTATTCATATCATCCTCCATGCGGTTACCTGTCAAAGTACGGTAATCCAAAAAGTGGCACAAACGGTAGTTACCCCGTATCCATTAACTTTTAATGGTAGGTTGAATCTGCAAATTGAAATTGGATACAACGCGTTTGCCAAAGTTCAGTTCTTTGATATGCAAGGACGATTGGTAATGGACAAAAGGAACGTCGAGATTGTCGCGGGTAAAAACGATTTGAGTTTCGATGTCGTTAACTTGGCACCCGACATGTACATAATGGTGCTGAATACCGGAAGGGAGCAGTTCAAGATAAAGGTCTTGGCCCGAAAATAGATTGATTTTGAAACCATAAAAAAAGCCTCGACCATGGTCGGGGCTTTTAGCATTAAGTAGGTTAAGTTTGATAAGATTTGGGAGTTCAAATATGAGACTATTTTGGCGTTAGGGAAATTAATAGTTGTCAAGCGTTCATTTTTGTATGCTAACCTATCTTAGCGTGTTGTATGAAAAAATCAATCGAAAATAAACTCCGATGAACTGCACTTTTTTTTGTGATTTGTAATGAACATATTCCAAATATGTAAAAAGAATACAAATAAAAAGACCGCCATTTAGCGGTCTCTTTTTTGTTGCCCGGAAGATCAAGAGTATTCAGTTGGTCGTATCGGGTATCATTACCTGTGTCGGTAAAATATGGATTATTCCGTTCGAAGTCTGGAGTCCTATGATTTCCTTGGCTATAATGATACCCCCGTTGCCTGAACCATCTGTAATCTCAATATTTCCGTCTAGGGCATTCAAAGTAATTTCGTCACCCTCCAGGGTTGTGAACATCGTTTCTGGTGCAAGTTCTTCGCTACTGGTGTTTCCATTCAAAACATGATGTTCCAGTATGGACGTCAATAAGGCCTCGTCGATATCGCTCAAAGAATCCCAATCGTTATTGGAGGCCAACAAAACCTCGAAGGCATGCTCCGTAGGGGCGAATAAGGTGAAAGGCCCACTCTCTGATTCTTTCAATGTTTCCGGCAGGGTAGATACAGGAGAGATTAAATCAAAGGCCGTATCCAAATCTTTGAAATTATCGTCGGTCGATGTGAAAGTCTCGATGGTCGGTAAGTCCACAATCGTATCCACTATATGCAAAACTCCATTTGAGGCGAGCAGATCTGCCTCTGTCACCTTGGATTCACCATTAAATGTTACCCCATTGCTAGCATCAAAATACAAGGCCAAATTGGTACCGGTAACAGGCCCATCAGCAAGTGTTTCCAAATAATTCTTCTGTAAAAGTGTCAAGTTCGAGACATCTATAAGGCCGGTTATCACGTGATTCATAAGAAGCTGTTTCAAGGTGTCCATAGGTACATCGTTGACACTGCCAAAACCCTTCATGGCTAAAAAACTACTGAAGGCCGCGTCTGTTGGGGCCAATACCGTATGCTGGGTGCTACCTTGTAGGGTGGAGGTCAAATCGGCCAGCTCCAGGGCCGCTAAAAAAGTCGTTAAATCTGCTTTTGCCTCTGCCACCTCAATTACGTTGGTTGTAGGTAGGGGAGTTGTATTGATACCATCGTCGGTATTGCATGAAAAGTTTGTTGACAAAACCAACAAAATAAAAAAGATGTAGTCAATCTTAAGGAACTTTTTCATAGGATTCGTTTTTTCTTTTTGGTTTAAAGTAACACAATATTAATTACATTTTCGATTCACCCCTCTTTTATGAGACGCTTAGGTTGTCAAAACCTGTCATTTATAATTTAAATAACGTTCTATGAATCAAAAGAATTGCATAATAACAGATGTAAAAAGAAGCTTAGGGTTGCTTTGTTCGAACCATAATTATAAGCTAAGGCGAATCAAAAGGCTTGCTGTCTAATTCTGTATTTTTGCGCTTTAATCTTTACCCATGACTAAAAAAGTGGTCGTCGGACTTTCCGGCGGTGTTGATTCCAGTGTGGCAGCCTATCTTCTTAAGAATCAGGGCTATGATGTCATTGGTCTTTTTATGAAGAACTGGCACGATGATTCGGTAACCATTTCAGAGGAGTGCCCATGGCTTGAAGACAGTAATGACGCCTTGATCGTGGCCGAAAAGTTGGGCATTCCATTTCAAACCGTCGATTTGAGCAAAGAATATAAAGAACGTATCGTCGATTACATGTTCAAGGAGTATGAGAGGGGTCGCACTCCAAATCCCGATGTCTTGTGCAATCGCGAAATAAAATTCGATGTTTTTATGAAAATCGCCTTACAGCTAGGGGCCGATTTTGTGGCAACAGGACACTATTGCAGAAAAGATGTCATCGTGGCGGAAGATGGTTCCGAGACCTATCAACTTTTGACCGGAGTCGATGAAAACAAGGATCAATCCTATTTTTTGTGCCAACTTTCACAAGAACAGTTGGCAAAAACATTATTTCCGATTGGGGAATTGACCAAACCTGAGGTTCGGCTAATTGCGACCGAGAACAAATTGGTAACGGCCGATAAAAAAGATTCACAGGGTCTCTGTTTTATCGGCAAGGTACGTTTGCCCGATTTTCTACAACAAAAATTGAAACCCAAGAAGGGTGTTATCGTCGAGGTACCTGTAGACGTACCTCAATACCAAAAATCAAAACCGGTATTCGATACCAAGGAAGAAGAGTTGGCCTATTTTTCTGAAAAGCCGGTTTACCAGGTCAATGACGGTAGGGTAGTGGGCGAACATCAAGGCGCGCATTATTTTACCAAAGGCCAACGAAAGGGCTTGGATGTTGGCGGCACAAAAGAGCCCTTATTTGTCATAGAAACCGATGTAGGGGAGAACGTCATCTATACAGGACAGGGAAAATCACATCCTGGGCTGTACCGGAAAACGCTGTTTGTCAATGAGGAGGAAATTCATTGGGTACGGCCTGATCTGCGCCTTGTGGCCGATGAATCTATGAAGGTCTTGGCACGAATTCGCTACCGCCAACCCTTGGAAAGGGCCATACTTTATAAGATTGAAAGCGGACTTTATGTCGATTTCGAAAATAAACAATCCGCCATTACCGAAGGGCAATTCGTGGCTTGGTACGTAGGGGAAGAATTGCTGGGGTCTGGAGTGATTTCATAAGGCACTACCTAACCTCCCCAAATGGGAGAAACCTTAATTGGCTTGGCGGTCAAGTAAACTGTACTATCGAAAAAAGGGGGCTCCTCCCCTCAGATGAGGGAAGGTGTCTTGACCTTTTCGTCAAGACGGAGGGGTTGAAAAGAAACAGTAAAAATGCAAAACCGAATAACCCAACTTTTCAAGATCAAATACCCCATCATACAAGCTGGTATGATCTGGGCCAGTGGCTGGCGATTGGCCTCCGCGGTTTCCAATGCAGGTGGATTGGGACTTATCGGATCGGGATCCATGTATCCGGAGGTCCTCCGTGAACATATCCTTAAATGTCAGGGGGCCACAAAAAAACCCTTTGGGGTAAATGTGCCAATGCTCTATCCAGATATTGACAAGATTGTGGATATTATTGTGGACACGGGTGTGAAGATCGTTTTTACTTCGGCAGGAAATCCAAAAACATGGACATCCCATTTAAAGGATAACGGCATTACCGTGGCACATGTGGTCAGCAGTGTGAAATTTGCTTTAAAGGCCCAGGATGCGGGAGTCGATGTTGTGGTGGCCGAAGGATTCGAGGCCGGCGGACATAACGGTCGCGACGAAACTACGACCATGGTCTTGATCCCTGCGGTCAAGGAAAAAATAAATATCCCCTTGATTGCCGCCGGCGGTATCGGTACCGGGCGGGCCATGCTGGCAGCCATGGTGCTCGGGGCAGATGCCGCGCAGATAGGAAGTCGTTTCGTGGCCAGTCATGAGGCTTCTTCCCACGAACTTTTCAAACAAAAAGTCGTTGAGTCTGGGGAGGGCGATACCCAGCTGACCTTAAAGGAATTGGCGCCGGTTCGATTGATTAAGAACAAATTTTATGGTGAGGTGCAAGAAGCCTACACCAAAGGGGCATCGTACGAGCAACTAAAGGAACTGTTGGGCCGGGGGCGCGCCAAAAAAGGAATGTTCGAAGGCGACCTCGAGGAAGGCGAACTCGAAATCGGGCAGGTCTCGACCTTGATCCATGATATCAAACCCGCAGCACAGATCGTAGAAGATCTGATGCAAGAATTTAATCTGGTAAAATCCGAAATCGAAAAATTATAAGATCGAGGTATCAATTTCGATATCGGAATGTTCCCACGCGACGTCGAATTCGGCCTTAATGGCACTGGCCTCGTCCATTTTGCCCTGGGCCTTTAAACTTTGGTACAAGCCCATCAAAGACCATCCGTTTTGACGTAAAACGTCCAAATCCTCCTTATAAACTTTTTCGGCTTCCTTATATTTTTTGTCCTTCAATAATACAGCCCCCAAATTTTGTCTTGTTGGAATATGCCAGGCCGCTGGCTCGGTATAAACCAGGCCATCTTCAAGGGTTACGGCCTTTTCAAGATGCTCTGCGGCCATTGAAAGATCGCTGTTGAGCGCCGCCAATTCGCCGGCAACGACTTCATAGGCAATACTTGCAATGGACTCAGAATCGTTATTAGCCGTTGCCACCAGATCCTTCAATTCGGGATCTTTTTTTATTTCCGCGATCGCATCCAATTCTTCCTGCGCTTCTTTTGCATTTCC
>JBPCUG010000712.1:0-6119 GCA_051011275.1 Cyclobacteriaceae bacterium
GGTAATTTACTGGTTGGCATAATTGGTCAATCCAATATTGAGGTTCGGCGATGCTATCCCCAATTAAGTCGCCACTTAAGGTACTGACTATGGGAATCGTTGGTAGGTTCCAGGTTACTTGCTCTAATGCTTTCGAAAATTCCGGTATGATGCTTTCAATTAACGGTGAGTGGAAGCCGCGAGAGACACTCAACTCTTTGGTATATATTTCACTATCCTCTAACCCTCTTAATATCTTCTTAACTACTATAGCATTCCCTGATATAACATGATGTTCAGGGCCGTTAATCGCAGCAATGGACACTTCATGCTTATGGCTCTTAAGGGCTTTTTTAACTTCTTCGCCTTTAGAAAATACTGCCGCCATACTTCCCACTTCGGTTAATTCCTGTATCAATTTACCTCTCGTGGCTACCAACCTTAAACCGTCTTCCAAGCTGAATACACCAGCAACACACGCCGCCACATATTCTCCCAAACTATGTCCTAACAAGTAGCTGGGACGGAGACCCCACGATTGCCATAAAGTCGCCAAGGAATATTCAACTACAAATAATGCAGGCTGGGTGTAATCGGTGCGATTCAAATATTCTTTCGCCAATATTGGGTTGCTTATCACTTCAAGGATAGAGTGTTCCAGAAATTCATCAAGAATTTCATCGCAGCAAGTCATGATCTTCTTAAAACTTGGTAATAGATCCATCAGAGCTATACCCATATTGATCCTTTGCGATCCTTGCCCGCTGAATAAAAAGGTTACTACAGGGTCCTCATGCACTTTTGCTGGTGACGTGGTTGGTCGCTTATATTCGTTAATGCTAGTGGATAAATCATCAATTCCATGAGGCGTGAAATAGGTTCTGAATGGATAGTGGTTTCTACCAACGCTAGCAGTATAGCAAATATTTGATAAAGGTTCTTGCACCTCCCCCAACCATGGGGTATAAGATCTTACCAGATTTTGTAAAGTCAAATCGTCTTTGGCGGACAATGGCAGAAATCGAATGGTACTTTGGTCGTTGACTTGGTTCGCCAGCATTTCCGGTGCCTCCTCCAGGATAACATGGCAGTTGGTACCTCCTACTCCTAGTGACGTTACTCCTGCTCTGCGGGGATAAATTGAGGAGTCCCATGCCTTCAATCTATCTACCACATAAAAAGGGCTGTCTTCAAAATCAATGGAGGGATTCGGCTTTTTAAAGTTTGCACTAGGGAATAATTGATGGTGCTTGATTGAAAGAACTGTTTTGATAAGCCCTGCTACCCCAGCAGCTGCATCAAGATGTCCAATATTGGTCTTTACTGATCCGATTCCACAGAACATTTTGTCCTTAGTTCCTAAACCAAAAGCTCTCTTTAATCCTTCAACCTCAATGGGATCGCCCACTAATGTTCCGGTTCCATGTGTTTCCACGTAACCGATAGAGCGAGGATCTATTTGAGCCAGGGCCTGTGCCAAGGCTATTACTTCAGCTTGTCCTGTTGGGCTAGGCGCTGAAAAGCTAGCCTTATCCCCACCATCGTTATTAATTGCCCATCCTTTGATAATAGCATGTATATTATCCCTCTGTTCGATAGCATCTTCGACCCTTTTCAAAACGATTGCCCCGGCCCCATCTCCGAAAACAGTTCCGCTGGCAGCAGCATCGAAAGCCCTGCACTTTCCGTCTATGGAGTAAATGCTACCTTCTTGATAAAGATGGCCTCTGGCTTGTGGAAATGTCACGGTAACTCCTCCCGCGATGCACACATCGCATTGAAACTGACGCAAACTTCTACAAGCCTCAGCTACTGCCACCAAAGAAGTGGAGCAAGCCGTTTGCACGGTAATGCTAGGACCTGTTAGGTTCAGAAGAAAGGAGGTCCTAGTGGCTAATGAATCTTTATCATTACTAGTGAACCATTGATATGAATCGGCGCCAGCGAGATTAAGCAATCTGTTAATATCCTCTCGACTTTGGCAAATATTTTGCAACAAGTAAGTACTCTCCCTACAACCTGTATATACCCCTACCACCTCTTGGTCGGTAGCTACAACGTTGGCATCTTCCAAGGCGAGATAGACACATTCCAACCAAACGCGATGTTGAGGATCCAATAAAGCAGCCTGTTGGGGGGTAAGCTTAAAAAAACCTGAATCAAAGAGCTCAATATCGTTTAAAATACCCCTATAAGGCACATAATTGGGGTCTCTATAGATGCTCTCAGGGATAAGAGCTGATGCTAATGCTTCGTTGCTTAGTTGGGTAATAGTCTCTTGCCCGGTTTGTAATAAATTCAAATATTCCGAAATGTTAGGAGCCCCGGGGAATCTGCACGACATCCCTACTATGGCTATGTCATGAGTTTGGTTTTCGTTTCTTAAGCTCATACCAGGTAGTTATGACTCCTTACTGCCGTAGAGTGAGGATCTTTGCTGATCAGCGCGCTGACCAATTCTTGTCAATCTGTCATGCCTTTTGGGTTGCTTGTTCTCCAAAAAGCAGGCTAGCGATTGCAGATCAAGATGTTCGAAGAAGTCAACAACATTTAGAGAATGCTGGTGTTTATCTAACTCATCTATCACCCGAGCGGCTTTTAAGGAATCCCCTCCCAAGGATAAAAAATTGTCTGCCGCACCTACCTGATTTATGTTTAAGACTTTAGCCCATATAGACACCAACAGATGTTCCGTAGCCGTCTTGGGTTTAGTATAGGGATTATTTAAGGTTGATCGGTCAAAGCTAGGCTCCGGTAGGGATTGGCGATCCAATTTACCATTGGCACTGGTGGGCAATTTTTCCAGTACCTGAATGGAGCTTGGGATCATAAAAAGCGGCAATTGCTTAGCTAGTTGTATTCTTAGATTGGCAACCGAAAATGAGCTTGGGTCTACCAATACCAAATAGGCAGCTAAATGCGTTTCGTGTTGGTGATCCTCATAAGTCTTAATGACTGCCATAGAGATATCTGAGAATGAACATATCAAGCGCTCAACCTCCTCCACATTTACAGTTTGGCCAAGAATTTTTACTTGGCGATCCTTTCTACCTAAATGTTCCAGGCAATGATCCTTGTGGAATTTGCCAAGGTCCCCTGTTTTGTATATTCTCCAGTCGCTTTCATCTTGGATAAAAGCTTCATCGGTCTTTTCTTTATTTGACCAATAGCCAAGCGCCAAATATTTGCTTCTTACACAGATCTCACCGATCTCTCCCGATCCAAGTTGATTGCCTTCTTCATCAATTAAAAAAATATCCATGTCTGGCACACTATACCCTATAGGAAATTCCGCAGGCACGGGATCGTCATAGTTCAGAAAAAATTGTCGAACCAAGCCGCATTCAGTGGCACCCAGGCCATTTACCAAGGTGCATTCCTTGGCAAAATGTTTTTGGAAAAGTTGGGCATCAAAACTAGTGGCTCGATCTCCCTCTAAACGTATGATCCTTAAACATTCATAACTACCTCCAACACCTGCTACATAACGAAAAATGGAAGGAACAGAATGGAAAATTGTAATACCTCTTTTTTCAATCCAAATGGGTAGACCCTGTACTCCATCTTGGTCTAGGTCATATGGGCAAAGTGTAGCCCCGTTTAATAAGGCTCCAAACATACTGGACACAGCCCCGCTGAAACTACTGTGCTGAATCATACTCAAACGATCCTGTGGTGCAATCTTTAAAGTATTGGTATACCTCATAATGTTATGCAGTACATTTTTGTGGCAATCAACTACTCCTTTGGGCTTTCCGGTCGACCCTGAAGTAAAATAAATGTAGGCTGAAGAATGTGGTTTTGGCTTATTTTGCAGGTTTTCACCGGAGAGACCAGGGTCGATCCTGTCAATTTCAAGCACCTTGCATCTTTTTAATTTGCTAGCCTCAGGCAAATACTTTTGGTCACTAAGAACCAAACTTGATTGCAACTCATCGAAGACGGTGCTAACCATATTAGGTGGCTGCCTTCCATCTATGGGTACATAAATATTGGAAGATTTAAGTACCCCCAATATTGCCGCTACTAAATCAATACTTTGATTGATCATCAACGCTACCGGTTGATCGGGAACCTTATGAGTGGCCCTGATAGCCCTGGCTATTCGATTGGCTCTTGCATTTAGTTGTTGGTAAGTGACATCTTCAGTTTGATAACTAATGGCTATCGCCTCGGGATTGGCAAGTACCTGTTTTTCGAATCGACTAGTAATGGGCTGCTCAATTTCATGTTTGTTGAAAAACCTAGAAGAACTCATCATGGAAGATTAACTCGAGAGGTAAAATTATAAGATAATCAGTAAGCAATACATTTACAAATCGACCATTTTATCGACCTTGGGTAAACATTGCCTTTATCTGATTATTTTAATTAGAATAGAGGTATGCATTTTTAAACGTCACTCTTCTCAGGAGAAAGAAAATCCATGAAGATAATTGCGCTTGATGCCGACGATACTTTGTGGCATAATAAATTCTGCTTTCGGGAAGCATGTAGAATTTAATGAATTAGTATTGGATAACTATTTCATCATTTTTAAGGGCGAATACAAACGATTGTACCGGCAAGCCCTCAACCTTTACTTCGTTATCAATAGGATCAAAATTTGAAACCGGAGGGATAAAAATAATTGACTCGGCTTCCACAGAAGTTGGATCGTCATTGATCTTTACCTGACTCACTGGAGCAAATCCATGAAGAAATACTTTTGCTTTTGAAAACTTTGAGATAGCTGTTCCTTCTACCGCACCTAATGTAATTTGCTGGTTCTTGGGGCTAAATTGAAGTTGTCTTTTGTAGGTATCGCCTTGCTGGTAAGCGTAAGTGCTACCATCATCCTCATAGTATTCGAATGTGCTACCTTCACTCCCGGCATACAAGTGTAATTGCAGTACAGAATCTGTTTGACTACTTGCTGATTGCACAACCGATTGCATGGGCAAAATGCAGCCCCCCCTGATAAAGATCGGCAATTGATTCAATGGCGACTCGGCAACAATGGTTTGGGAACCTTTGTGCTTTTTGCCGGTGTGAAAATCATGCCACTCCCCTGCTGGCAAATAAACCTTGGTGAGATCACGGTAGCTTTCCGTGGGAACAACTAATATAGTTGGCCCAAATAAATACTGGTTTTGAAATCTTGTATCAAAAACATTTTCATCAAACGGATGATCAATGGCCAAACTCCGAGAGACAGGCATGCCCGTTTGGCTCGCTTCATAAAACAAACTGTAGATATAAGGTAACAGGCGATAACGGAGATCAATATAATGGCGGGAGATCTCTTCCACCTCCTCGCCGTAGGCCCATGGCTCCGCATCAGAACTATTGATCATGCTGTGCCCTCTAAAGAAAGGAGACAGGGCTCCGATTGAAATCCACCGTGCAAACAGGTTGCCACTTGATTCGCCAACAAAGCCACCAACATCATATCCGGTAAAAGCCACTCCAGTTAAACCCAAACTGTTTACGATCCGCACACCCAATAACATGTGTTCATCATTAGATACATTGTCACCAGTCCATACGGCAGAGTACCGTTGCACTCCTGAAAATCCGGACCTAGTAAGGATAAACGGCCGCTTTCCTTGCAATTGTTTTTTAGCCCCATCAAAAGTAGAGCGTGACATTTGCATACCATAAACGTTCCGTCCTTGCTTACTTGTGGCCTTTTCTCCTTCGAAATCAAACTCTAATAAATCAGGTAAGCGTTGCCCCCAGGTAGCTATCTCATTCATATCGTTCCAATATCCCTCGATACCGAGAGCGGCGTAATCGGCAAATTTTTCGCCCCACCACTGTCTGGTTTTGGGGTTGGTAAAATCCGGGAAATGACACCAGCCGGGCCAAACCTCACCAGTGTAGTTGGTACCATCAGGATACTTTACAAACACATCGTGATCACAGCCATCATCGTAGGGTTCATAGCCTTCCTCTACTTTAATACCCGGATCGCACATCACTACTACTTCAAAACCCATTTCTTTTAATTGATCCATCATCCCTTTAGGGTCTGGAAAGTTTTCAGAGTCCCAACTAAATATTTTGTAAGCATCCATGTAATGAATGTCAAGAACAATCACATCCGCCGGTATATTTTTTTCCCTAAAGGTTCGGGCTACGTTTAGCACTTCCTTATC
>JBPCUG010000713.1:0-6492 GCA_051011275.1 Cyclobacteriaceae bacterium
CCCATTGGCTTCGCCACATTTTGAATTCAAGCAACATGGCAAAAGCGGCAATTGGGTCAGTGAGCTGCTGCCTCATATCGCTTCCGTATCAGATGAGATCTGCATGATCAAATCCATATATACGGAAGCCATCAATCACGACCCTGCTATTACTTTTATACAAACCGGTTCTCAACAACCTGGCCGTCCCAGTATGGGTGCCTGGTTGAGTTACGGGCTGGGTAGTGATAACGAAAATTTGCCAGCCTTCATGGTATTGCTTTCATCGGCGAAAAATGGAAATATGCAGCCTCTTTACGCCAGGCTCTGGGGCAATGGATTCTTGCCCTCCCTTCACCAGGGTGTGCAATTGAGGAGCGGCAAAGAGCCGGTATTGTACCTGGCGAATCCACCAGGAGTAAAAGCTGACAACCGCAGGGCCTTTCTCGACAAGCTGCAGCAGCTTAATCAAATGCAGCTCGATGAATTTGGAAACCCTGAATTATCGACCAGAATTGCCCAGTATGAGATGGCCTACCGCATGCAAACCTCCGTTCCGGAATCCATGGACATATCCAATGAGCCGGATCATATCTACGAAATGTACGGTCCGGATTCCCGTATTCCGGGGACCTATGCCGCGAACTGTCTGCTGGCACGGAGGTTGGCTGAGCGCGATGTGAAGTTCATCCAATTGTATCATAAGGGCTGGGACCACCATGAGAACCTCCCTAACGAAATCAGACAAAGGTGTAAAGAAACTGATCAACCGTCTGCTGCTTTAGTGAAAGATCTAAAACAGCGGGGACTGCTTAATGATACACTGGTAATCTGGGGCAGTGAATTCGGACGTACCGTCTACTGTCAGGGTCCGTTGACCAAGACAACCTATGGGCGAGATCATCATCCGCGTTGCTTTACTTATTGGCTGGCCGGTGGCGGAGTCAAGCAAGGGATTACCTACGGTGAAACGGATGAATTCGGATATAACATTTTAAGCAATCCGGTTCATGTGCATGATTTCCAGGCAACCGTTCAGTATTTACTGGGCATAGACCACGAAAGATTAACTTTCAAACACCAGGGTAGAAGGTACCGACTGACCGATGTTCATGGGCATGTGGTAAAAGATATTATAGCTTAAAAAATTATCTGTAAAAGCATTAACAAGGTCAATGTGGAAATGAGGCAAAAAGAGAATAGCCTGAAAAGCGCAATACTAGTAAGAGTGTGCGGTGCATTGGGTATGGTGATCATGCTGGCAGGCTGCCAATCTACTGACAATGATTCTAATACTTTAATTGTGCAGGAAGTCCCTGACGTGGTAGATTTTAATTTGCATATCAAGCCAATTCTTTCAGATCGCTGTTACAAATGTCATGGGCCTGATGAAAATGCCAGGAAAGCAGATTTGCGCTTTGATTTGGAAGAGGTTGCTTTTGCCATACTGGACAGTGTTGAAAACACCTATGCCATTTTTCCTGGAAGCTTGAAAAAAAGCCAATTGGCACATCGTATCTCCAGTAACGATCCTGAATATATGATGCCGCCGCCAGAGTCCAACCTTAGCCTGTCGGATCATGAAATTACATTACTTAAAAAATGGATTGAACAGGGTGCTGAGTGGAAACCTCACTGGTCCTTTATACCTCCTGAAAAGCCAGCGCTTCCAGTAGTTAGCCATGAAGATTGGCCCAGAAATCCCATCGATAATTTTACCATAGCCAAAATGGCCGAACTGGATTTAAACCCTGCCGAGGAAGCGGAAAAAACCCAATTGATACGAAGACTTTCATTTGACCTCACCGGCCTGCCTCCCAAACTAGAAGAAGTGGAGGCTTTTATATCTGATGAATCGCCGACCGCCTACGAAAGGATGGTAGATCATTATCTGAATTCAACCGCCTATGGCGAGCGGATGGCTGTACCATGGTTAGACTTGGCCCGCTATGCCGATACACATGGCTACCAGGATGATCTGGGAAGAACCTCATGGCCCTGGCGGGATTGGGTGATCGATGCCTTTAACCGTAATATGTCATTCGACCAGTTTACCACCTGGCAGCTGGCTGGAGATCTCCTTCCGGATCCTACGTACGAACAAAAACTGGCCACCGCCTTCAACAGGAATCACCCCATTACCCAGGAAGGAGGGGTAGTGCCTGAGGAATATCGCGTTGAATATGTAGCGGACAGGACCCAGACCATTGCCACCACTTTTCTAGGGCTGACCATGCAATGCGCTCGCTGCCATGATCACAAATTCGATCCAGTATCACAAAAAGAGTTCTACGAACTTTTTGCTTTCAACAATAGTGTGCCTGAAAAGGGGCAGGTTTCTTACCAGGGAATCGCTGAACCCAGTCTGCCATTACATCAGGAGAAAATCGATCAGATCATTGACATGCTCAAAGAGGATGTTGACAAAGTGACCACGCAACTGGAAGAGGTTCGGGCAGAAAGAGTGGCTGATACCAAGGATGACTTTGAAGCATGGAGAAAGCAACAAATGCTGCTTGCCGAAGCCCAACCAGCAGTATCTACTAAAGGCCTGATGACCTACTACAATTTCGATTATTTCGAGGGAGATCAAATTGTCAACCTGGTCGATGCCTCAAAACCGGGAAACTTGATAAATGGTGTGACTGAAACGAGGGGAAAGTTTTCCGGGGCAGTGGAATTCAATGGCAAAGGTGATCCTGGCCAGCATGAAAACTACATTAACCTGGGTGATGTCGGTGATTTTGGTATTAATAATGCATTTACTTTTTCGTTCTGGATCAATTATGCCTGGGCCAATAATTTCTCCTCATTCATATCCCGTATTGATTCTCTGACGGGCAAAGGATATCAGGTGGTTATTGGAGACAGGTACCTGCAGTTTGAGATAAGTAATGGAAAAGAGAGACAGACGTTCAGAATGCTCAATCCCTTCGCAGAACAGGAATGGATGCACGTGGCGATCTCTTATGATGGATCTGGATGGACATCAGGATTCAAATGGTATTTCAATGGCAATTTGGAACCTTTTCGGGTTTCATTTGAAGGTGACGATAAACCTCTGCGGCTCAATCCGGACATGCGTACCAATGGTCCTATGTTACTGGGAAAAGAGCAATCGCAATTCGGTCAGAGGATGAGGGCCCCTATGAGGTTGGACGAGCTTCGTATTTACAACCGCGCGCTATCGCAGAATGAAATTACTGCCTTAACCGATTACGATCCGGTGGCTCACTTTCTAAATAAAAAGGATTTATCAACAGGTGATCGGAAAAGTCTTTTAAGGCACTATCTCCATAATTCTGATCCCGATTACCAGGCAGCTATTTTGGTCCTTGGTAATCAAAAAATCCTAGAACAACAGGTTAAAGAGCAGCTTCAACCGGTGATGATCATGCAGGACATGGACACCGTGCGACCGGCTTATGTGCTCAACCGTGGTGCCTACGATGCCCCGGAAGAACGGGTATATCCGGGTACGCCTGGGGTGGTAATGGACTTTTCAGAGGATTTACCCGCCAATCGATTGGGGCTTGCGCAATGGCTGCTGGACCCGAAGAACCCGCTGACTTCGCGGGTGATCGTCAACCGTTTCTGGCAAATGACCTTTGGTGAGGGGATTGTGCATACTTTGGATGATTTTGGCAGTCAGGGCGCCCTGCCTACACACCCTCAGCTGCTGGACTGGCTTGCTGTTGAGTTTATTGATTCCGGTTGGAATGTGAAGCACCTGTTGAAATTGATGGTAACCTCAGCTACATATCGACAATCTTCTCGAGTGGATCCAAAGAAACAAAAAATAGATCCGCAAAACGTATATCTGTCGAGAGCACCGCAATACCGGCTTCCGGCGGAATTGGTTCGTGACAATGTACTCGCTTTGAGTGGATTATTGGTAGAGAAAATAGGTGGTCCCAGCGTTAAACCTTATCAACCCCCGGGACTTTGGGAGGAGCTTTCCTGCGGCCGAGGTACGATGACCTATTTCCAGGAGAACGGCGAGGAACTTTATCGAAAAAGCCTCTATACGTTTTGGAAGAGGACCGTACCTCCTCCCTCCATGATCACCTTTGATGCGGCTACCCGTAATTATTGTGTGCCAAAGAGACAAACTACCAGTACACCTTTGCAGGCGTTGGTACTTTTGAATGATCCACAAGTTTTAGAGGCAGCTCGCGTTTTTGGGGAGCGTATGATGAAGAAAGGGGGTGATGAATCTGAATCAAGAATTGCTTATGGCTTCAGGATCGCCACATCCCGCTCTCCAAAAAACAAGGAGATGACATTATTAAATGATCTGTTCAAAGAAGTTGAAGCCACTTATCAGGATGATCTGGCTGCAGCTTCAGATTTTTTGTCAATAGGAGAGCAACTCCTTGAAGGCAATGATCCCGCCGAGCTGGCTGCCTATACGCAGGTGGCACATGCCATTTTTAATCTGGACGAAACCATCACCAAGTATTAAACTGGAATTTCGGGTTAAAGTAAGGCCAGATTCACGGATAAGTAGCTTCTCCAATTACCGGTGAAGTAACAATATAAATTTTTTCTATAATTATTTTTCAATAGATGATTACAATATGTTTAGCAAGCTATTATTAAACCGGTCAGGAGTTGTGTCCGTGGCCCTTCTTCTGATATTTGGTTGTCAGCCAGCTGACCAGCCGGATGAAAGTACGGAACAGGATGAGCAATCTCTTGATTATCCTATCAAACCAGTGGCCTTTACCGAAGTGAATATCACAGACAATTTTTGGGCTCCGCGGCTCGAAACCAACAGGAAGGTTACCGTTCCTTATGACTTCCAGAAAAGTGAGGAAACTGGACGGATTAGAAACTTTGCCATCGCCGGAGGTCTGGAAGAGGGAGAATTCGAAGGGATATTCTACAACGATTCTGATGTCTTCAAAGTAATCGAAGGAGCCAGTTATTCTTTGATGGTAAATGATGACCCTGAGTTGAAAGCCTACCTGGATGATTTGATCGCAAAAATCGCCGCCGCCCAGGAGGACGATGGGTATCTTTATACCAATCGCACCATTGATCCCTCGAAGGCCGCTGATAGTGCCGGTTCGGAAAGATGGACCAGTCTTAAGATCCATCATGAACTCTACAACGTGGGCCACATGTATGAGGGAGCCGTAGCCCATTACCAGGCTACCGGCGATCGGACTTTCCTTGACGTGGCCATAAAAAACGCCGATCTCGTAGACCAGGTGTTCGGGAATGGTAAGAACATGGGGGTGCCGGGACACCAGGAAATAGAAATTGGATTGGTGAAACTTTACCGTGTTACTGGAGAAAAGAGGTACCTCGACCTGGCCAAGTTCTTTGTTGATCAACGGGGCAACGCCGAAGGTCATGATTTGAGCGGAGGTCGACATTCTGGTAAGTATCAGCAGGACCACAAACTTCTGGCCGATCAGGAAGAAGCAGTGGGTCATGCCGTGAGGGCGGGGTATTTCTATGCCGGAGCAACTGATGTGGCCGCACTGACCGGTGAAACCGCATATGACAACGCTCTAGACAAAATCTGGAAGGACATTGTTTATCAAAAGATATACCTGACCGGAGGTGTTGGAGCGGAACCCCAACATGAGGGCTATGGTCCGGATTATGAGCTACCTAATGCAACGGCCTACACCGAAACCTGCGCGGCAATTGCCTTGATGCTTTGGAATCATCGTATGTTCTTACGCAGTGGCGAGGTGCGATTTATGGATGTATTTGAAAGGACCCTGTATAACGGATTCCTTTCCAGTGTTTCGTTTGAAGGTAATACGTTCTTTTATCCTAATCCTTTGGAAAGCGACGGGATCACCGAGTTCAATCATGGAGTTTGCGGGAGATCCCCATGGTTCGGGACGTCCTGCTGTCCCGTAAATATTGTCCGGGTTATGCCTTCACTGCCGGGATATATTTACGCTACCATTGAAGACGAGGTTTATGTCAACCTCTATATCGGGAATAAGGCCCGGGTTGACGTCAATGGGCAGACACTTAACCTCACGCAAACCACCAATTATCCCTGGGATGGCAAAGTGGAGATCACTGTAAAGAATGAAAAACCCATCCCGATGACCTTCAACTTGAGGGTTCCTGGGTGGTCAAGGAATGAGGTGATGCCGGGTGATCTCTATCGATACATGGATGATCAGTCTCCAGAGGTAACTTTGTATGTGAATGGTGAAACGATCCAAACCAGCCCTAAGAACGGTTACATCACCCTGGCCGGAATAGAATGGGGGATGGATGACAAGATCACATTGGAATTTGAAATGCCGGTGAGGAAGGTCCAAAGCCATGAACTGGTGGAGGCCAATAAGGGTAAGATTGCTCTTGAGAGAGGGCCATTGGTATTCTGTGCTGAACAGGTGGATAACCCCGATGGTGTGCTGAACTTAACCCTGTCTAACGACGATGCATTTGAATATACGTTTGACGAGGAGCTCTTCGGAGGTCTGGGAAAGATCGAAGGTACGGCATCTGTTTCGTCAAGATCCACCCCATTTA
>JBPCUG010000714.1:0-2916 GCA_051011275.1 Cyclobacteriaceae bacterium
AAACCCTACTTCGGTAGCCTGAAAAAGTGCATCAACTAAGTAACCAGTGTGCGGGACTGGAATCGCATCTTCATAGTTGATTATCAGCGATTGGTTCAAGCCAATAGACCTCAGAACTTGCGATTTGCCATCTGGCCACAACACGTTCAGGCTATCTATACCGGTTGAATGTGGGATGCCAAAATGTAAGACTGGTTCAACCGATGACTGATAGCCCCTGGTGAAAAATAGTTCCCTAACCTGGATACTTCTGTTTTGATATAAGGTCACTCTGGAACCAATCCCATTAGAATTTCCTGCAGGTCCTGCCAATTGTATTTTCAAAAATGACCCTAGGTCCAGGTCTACTGCTTTGTTCTTATAAATATATGGAGGTTCATTTATATTATTTACGATTAGGTCGAGGTCTCCATCATTATCAAGATCACCATAGGATAGGCCGTTGGAAAATGATGGCACATCAACACCCCAATCCTTAATTTTCTTTTCAAACCTTAGCCCATCCATATTCCTATATACATGATTTTCCCGTCGTCTTTGAGGTGTGTTTGTCACCAGGGTTTCTATCAGCCTTTTACGATCTATTTCTGGATTTTCTTCCGCTTCTTGAAGTCTCTTTATTTTTAGATTCTTGAAATCATTATTCCTAAAATCCCTTTTGAGTCCGTTGGTAACAAAGAGGTCCTGCAGGCCATCCAAGTCCAGATCCAAAAGAAGTGGTGCCCAGCTCCAATCGGTACTGGATATCCCCGAAAACTGAGCGATCTCACTAAATTGCTCGTTACCCCGATTGAGCTGCATAGTGTTATGCATATATTGATAATGGAAACCATTTTTTACGTGGCTATAAAAAAGCTCAGGATCCATACCGCCCATACTCGTTTTTATCCCGTAATTATCCTCCGATAGCATATCCAGCACAGCAATGTCTATTAACCCGTCATTATTGATATCCGCCATATCAGTTCCCATGGAATAGTTGGACTGGTGACCAAAACTGGATTTGGCAATTTCCTTGAAAGTGCCATCATGCTGGTTGAGGTACAAAAAATCATGCTCTGAATAGTCATTTGCTACGTAGAGATCTACCCCGCCGTCGTTGTTTAAATCACCGGCAGACACACCCAGTCCATATCCTAATTCATTCGAGATAATCCTGGCTTGGACAGTAACCTCGACAAAAGCTCCGTCATCATTTCTGAATAATTTGTCCCCTACATTAGGGTCTTTGGTATTTCTAATTTTCTCCAAATCATAGTAGGCCTGTACATATACATTGTGATTAAGCAGGTACATATCAAGATCATTGTCCCGATCATAATCAAAGAAAAGCGCTTGAGTACCATATCCGGTATCGGAAAGACCCACTTCTGGAGCTTGGTTCTCGTATACCGGCAAACCTTCACCATTTAGTCCCTTTGAGATAAAAAATAGATTTGCTCTTTGCTCTTCGGAAAGCTTCCCTGACCGACAAACATAGATGTCCATAATCCCATCATTATTTATGTCCACCATGGTGGAACCGGTGGTCCAGCTTGGGCTATCCTTAATGCCTGATCGATCGGTTATGTCTTCGAATTGAAAATTGCCTCGATTTAGATACAATTTATTATGCGTGACATTTCCGGTAAAGAATAAGTCCGGAAGGCCGTCCAGGTTTACATCCCCCACTGAGACACCGCCGCCGTTATAATAGTACTCATAAGTCATGCTGTTCATCTGTGCGCTTTCCGGAATGGTATTCTTAAAATTTAATCCAGTTATATCTGATTGTAGGATGGTGAAAAGCGTATCATCCTCAACTTGATAATTTGCATTTTGATCGATCTCACTACAGGCCGGAAGCAGTAGTATTGAAATGATAATGATGTACAACAGTTGTTTCATGCAAAGCCAAAACAAATTAGAAACAAAAGGCAAAAGCGAATGCTCTTGCCCGATGTTAATCAAACTAAACAGCTTATGCTAATATCCAGGATTTTGGTTTAGGTTCTGGTTAATGTTAACCTCACTCAAAGGTATGGGGAAAATATCGTGAACCCCGTCAACAAAATTCTCCACAAACGGTTTGGTATGTTCTCCCAAGGTCTGACTTATCAATTCCGGGGCCACCGAGCTATTGGCCCATCGATACAGGTCAAACCATCTAATGGTGTATTCCATGGACAGTTCAACCGGCCGTTCATGATGCCTGATCTGATCTCTCAACTCTGCTTGATCCATGACGCCCAATGACGCGGCTTTTGATCTGGCCCTAACCTCATTAACCAAGTCAATGGCCTCGCTGGTTTGTCCGACCTCATTTAGGGCTTCGGCCTGCATCAAGAGTACATCGGCGTACCTCATCAAATTAATATTGATGCCATTATAAAAACTCAAATCAAAGTCATCCGAGTATTTCTTAAAATAATAAGGATGGCTTAAGTTATCTTTGACCTCGCTATAGAATTTGTTTACTCCGGCATAACGATCACTCATTTGTGACAGCGGATCATCAAAAAATATGCTAGCGTATACCCGATCACTAAATCCACCATCAGTAGTTAGGTCGGCACGCATTTCTTCAACCAACCAATCCGATGGGTAAAATAACTCCCAGCCACCTAAGGCCCCTGGTGTCACTTCAAAATTAAACGGATGTCTCTCGTCGTTTCCATTGGACCTATCCCCACTCCATTGAATTTCAAACACAGCTTCCGTACCATTCTCTCCCTGGCCATTGAAATTATCCGCGTAGTTAGGAAGTAAAGAATGAGCGCCTCCGATAACACTGTTAAACTCCTGAACAGATTCTGTAAATTTCTCCTGGAATAAATAGACCTTCCCTAAATAGGCCGTGGCCGTAGTACGGGTTGCTCTTCCTAGATCATTGTCACCGTAATTGGCCGGTAGTCCGTTCTTTGCATCCATAAGATC
>JBPCUG010000715.1:0-7202 GCA_051011275.1 Cyclobacteriaceae bacterium
AAGAATTTGTAAAACCAAAAACTATAGAAATTATGAGTGATTATTTGTATTTATTTAGAGGTGGAGATGCCAGGAGAGCCGAGCAATCTCCGGAGCAAATGCAAGCGCATATGCAAAAATGGGGCACATGGATGCAAAACCTGTCTGAACAAGGAAAATTTGTGGCCGGTGAACCCTTAAAAGGGGAGGGCAAAGTGGTTGAAAATGCTGGAGAAGTTATCACCGATGGTCCATTTGCTGAGGGTAAAGAAATCGTTGGAGGTTATTTGATTGTGAAGTCTGATAATCGAGAGGATGCTGTAGAACTGTCAAAGGGATGTCCGATTTTTGAACATGCCGGCACGGTTGAGGTTCGTGAGATTAGTAAAATGTAGATTGGACCATTAAAACAAACCCAAACCCGAGTCAAAACGATTCGGGTTTTTTTATATTTACTAAATGGAACCGGCCCATGCTTCTTTCGAAACAATTGTAGCTCACTTTTTCCGTCATGAGTATGGGAAGACCGTGGCCTACTTGACGAAAGTATTTGGTGCTGGTCAAATTGAACGCATTGAAGATGCGGTGCAAGACACCCTGCTGAAGGCAACCAAGCTCTGGCCCTATCAGGGAATACCAAATAACCCTTCCGCCTGGATTATCAAGGTCACGCGGAACAAGGTGATTGACCTACTTCGAAAGGACCAGCGTCTGCCGCACGCTTCACTAGAGCATATGCTACCGGATACAGAAATGATGGAGGAACCGCGCCTATCCGGAGAGATCAACGATGACCTGTTACGTATGATCTTTACCTGTTGTGATCCAATAAACTCCAGAGAAAGCCAAATCATATTGACCTTGAAAATCTTATGCGGTTTTAGCAAAGCAGAGATTGCTAGTTCCTTATTAAAAAAGGAAGACGCTGTGGCAAAGGCCTATACCAGGGCCAAGCAAAGGTTGAAGTCGAATGCACAAGCTATGGAAGTGCCTACAGGTGAAGCTCTGAAAGCTAGACTGGGAATGGTGCTTAAAATTATTTACCTGTTGTTCAATGAAGGCTATAGCGCCAGTGACGGAGATAGGTTGATCAAAAAAAGTTTGTGTGAGGAGGCTATCCGGCTTAACCAGATCATGGTGGATCATAAGCATTGTCAAGACCCACGAAGTTATGCGTTAATGGCTTTGATGTATTTTCATATGGCCCGATTTGATTCCCGATCGGGTGAAGAAGGGGAATTATTAACACTGGAAAAGCAAGACCGACGTCTCTGGGATCAAAAGCTCATTGATATTGGAAGGAAGTATTTTGCTTTGGCATCCAGGTCTGGGGAGGGAAGTCAATATCTTATCCAAGCTGGAATGGCCGCGTTGCATGCTTTGGCGCCTTCATATGATGAAACGGATTGGGAGGAGCTTTTAAAACTCTACGATTTGCAATTGGAGTTGCAGGCGTCACCTATTGTGGCACTGAACCGTGTTGTTGTCTATTATAAAGTATATGGAGCTGAGGCTGCTCTTAAAGTATTAGAAAAAATCCCTGTCTCTGGGTATTTATCAAATTACAACCTTTACTATGCGATCAGGGGAGAGCTGCTGGCTGAAGTCGGCGACCACATGGAAGCGATAAGCCATTATAAGGAAGCTTTAAAGTACACGCGGAACGGCGCCCAACATCAGCATATCACTAAGAAGATAAACCATCTGGAACTGCTCTTGTAGTTACTTTTTGCCTAAATTTGCAGGCTCTATGATGGCCGACTACGAACTATTTACCCTATCCAATGGCATCAGGGTGGTCTATCAACCTGTAACGCATACTAAGATTGTGCATTGCGGATTCATCCTGGATATAGGCAGCCGAGACGAAAATCCAGATCAGCAGGGATTGACTCATTTTTGGGAGCACATGGCCTTCAAGGGTACTAAAAAACGCCGGGCTTTTCACATTATCAATCGACTGGAGTCGGTTGGCGGGGAACTAAACGCATATACTACCAAAGAAAAGATCTGCTTTTATGCTTCGGTCTTGGACAAGTATTTCGAATCAGCCATTGAGCTGCTCACTGACATCACATTTCGTTCTGTATTTCCCGGCCGTCAAATCGACAACGAACGCAAGGTGATCCTGGAAGAAATGGCTATGTATTACGATTCACCTGACGATGCTATCCAGGATGATTTTGATGAGTTGATTTTTGGGCAACATCAGTTGGGAAAGAATATCCTGGGAAACCCCCAAAGTGTGAAATCATTTAAACAAGCTGATTTTAGATCGTTCCTTGATCAGCATTTAAATACTGATCGCATTATTTTTTCTTGTGTGGGAAACCTTCCTATTCAAAAAATACGTCGACTAGCAGAAAAGTATTTAGGTGAATTACCACGGTTTACTGGCCTGAGTAGCAGACTTCCATTTGACCAGTACGATCCAGTTATGAAAAGTAAAGATCGAGCAGTTACACAGGCCCATTGTGCGATCGGTCGAAATGCCTTTTCCATCTCAGACGAAAGTAGAATTCCATTTTTTATCCTGACAAACTTACTAGGTGGACCAGCTATGAATTCCAGACTAAATTTAAATCTAAGGGAAAAGCACGGACTGGTATACGCTATTGAAGCATCCTACACGCCTTATATTGATACAGGCTTATTTGGTATATTCTTCGGTACAGACCCCAATCAAGTTGACCGCAGCATTGCTAAGGTGCTCGGTGAATTGAAAGTTTTACGGGAAAAATCACTTGGTACTCTGCAACTTCATCGGGCGAAAGAGCAATTGATAGGCCAACTGGCTATGGCTGAAGAAAACAACATGCAATTAATGCTGATGATGGGCAAGAGCCTCCTGGATCTGGGAGCTATAATGTCATTTGATACCCTAACTACTAAGATCAAGTCAACAAGTGCCACGCAGCTTCAAGACCTGGCCAAAGAAATGTTTTCAGAAAATGATCTTAGTATTTTGACTTTTTTGCCCAAATAGTGCAATTTTGATGACGTAATAAAGTTATAGCCTAAAACTGGGGTTTAAATTTAGGGTATGGATTTTTTAGCGCCGGAGTTGCAAGCTTATGTAGAGGAACACACCACTCCGGAACCTTCCTTGCTACAACAAATTAACCGAGAGACTTATCTTAACGTGTTGCATCCGCGCATGCTGTCAGGTCATCTGCAAGGTAGGATACTGTCTACATTGTCCCACATGATCAAGCCTAGTTCAATTTTAGAGATCGGAACATATACTGGATACTCGGCTTTATGTTTGGCCGAAGGATTGCAACCTGGAGGGAAGCTTATTACAATAGATATCAATGAAGAGTTAGAGGAGTACGTAAGACAGTATTTCAAAACTGCGGGTGCGACATCACAAATTGAATACCTTGTAGGTAATGCACTTGATCTAGTCCCCCAAATTTCTGATGAGCTGGACTTGGTATTTATCGATGCTGATAAGATCAACTACACGCGATACTATGAAATGGTGATGGAAAAGGTGAAGCCTGGCGGCTATATTCTGGCAGATAATGTATTGTGGAGTGGGAAAGTATTAAATACCCCTGATGCAGATGATGATACCAAAGCTATTATAGATTTTAACCATTCGGTGCATCAAGATCCTAGAGTGGAAAATGTTTTGTTCCCGGTAAGGGATGGTTTAATGGTTCTAAGGAAAATATAGATGAGGTTAAGAGTATTTTTAGTGTTGTTTTGTTTGGTGCCGACGCTGGTTCGGAGTGAATCTCCAGTTGTGCCAACTGAAATTCATTTTGCAGGAATGCAATTGAAGTTGACCGAAAAGGCACGTCAAAAAATTCAGGCAGATGTGGATGCACTTACCCGCAGCCCCACGCATTTTCAAATAAAGGTGGACCGAGCCAACATGTACTTTCCAATTATCGAGAGAGTCTTTAAGCAGGAAGGTTTACCTGAAGATTTCAAGTATCTCGTCTTACAGGAGAGTGCTTTGATCTCCGATGCGGTATCTTCCTCGAACGCGGTTGGCTACTGGCAATTTAAGAAAGGCACTGCTTTGGAAGTGGGCCTCCGAGTAGATCAATATGTTGATGAGCGATTGAATATTGTCTCCTCCTCTCGTGGAGCTGCTCATTATATGAAAAAGAACAACCGTGTATATTTCGACAACTGGGTATATGCTTTGTTGGCATATCAGCAAGGAGCCGGTGGAGCAATGAAGTTGACCAATAGTAAGTATAATGGAGCCAGAAAAATGAGTATTGGCGCCAAGACACATTGGTATGTTATGAAGTTCCTGGCTCATAAAATTGCCTTTGAGAACGCAGTAGGGAAGGGCGCACCACCACCAACACAGCTACTTGAATATCGCGATGGAAAGAACAAAACCTTAAGGCAAATTGCTGGCGAGGTAAACGCGAGTTTTGAGGCAGTGCAAGACTATAATAAATGGCTTAGAAGAGGAAAAGTGCCTGCGGATAAGGACTATACAGTGATCGTTCCGGTTAAGGAGGGACAGCAAAAGCTGTTGGCCCGGGCTTCAACGAAGAAGAAGGTGGGTGAGGACAATCGCCCCCAAAGAGCCAAGGTAAATCCGTCTAAGCAAAGTAAGTATCCAATAATTCAGGGAGCGTCTAGAGGTAGGAGTGAGGCTCAAATGATTAAAGTAAACAGTTTGCCGGGGATTATGGCAGGTGAGCAACAAGACATCATCGATTTGGCCCGTAAAAGTGGGATAAGTGTGAGACAATTCATGCGTTTCAACGATCTGAGAAGAAGGCCAAAGATCAAGGCCGGTGAGGTGTACTACCTAAAAGCCAAAAGATCAAAGGCTAAGGAGCACCATCATGTGGTTCAGCCAGGAGAGGATCTGTGGAGTATCTCACAGCGATATGGCGTGAAACTAAATAAGCTCAAGCAGAAGAATCGCATTACCGGGAGGGAAGTGCTGAAACCCGGTAGGGTGCTTTGGTTGCGATTTATCCGGCCTAAGGAGGAAGCCATTGCCTATCAATCGGTAGGCACACCAACCGAAAAAAAACTATCCAAAAAGCAGGTTTCCCGACCACCCAAGATGAAAGCACCATCGATTCCTCTTGATACGGCACGTGTGAAGGAAATTGCCACCCAAAGTAAGCCGATTGAAAGCCAAGAAAAGAAACAGGAAATTACCCATAAGAAGGAAAGTGAACCAAAACAGGACCCGTTACTGGTGGAAGAGGAGTTCAAACTTGATCAACCTGTAACATTTGTTGGGGTAGAAGAGTCCGATAATCCTACGAATGCCGATAAAAAGGTACATGTGGTGCAGCAGGGAGAAACGCTGTACGGAATTGCGAAATCTTATAGTCTCACAGTCGAGCAGCTTCAAGTAATGAATCAGATGACTGATGCTCCTCCTCTGAGAATAGGTCAAAACCTAATAGTTGGAGATATGAAGACTAACGAACCTTCTATTGAAAAGGACGCAAATGTTACCTATAGGGATCATAAAGTAAAAGAAGGCGAAACTTTATATCAGATTGCTCGACACTATAAGGTGACCATTAAAGAAATCATGGAATGGAACCAGAAAAGTGACTTCAACTTGTCTTTCGGAGAGATTTTAAAGATAAAACAGTAAGTGCCAATAGTTTAGTTTCTGCCCGACTTAAACAAATAATTTCCATTTTCCGTTAATTTATTACCAGGCTAATAATTATTAGGAATTTGAGGAAGCCCATCTGATTAAATGCCCTATCTTTGATGTAGTAAAAAAGTGCCAGCTCAAAAACCTAAAGAAAGCGATCATTTAAGGACTAATTACGTTAATGGAGGAAGTGAACCAATTGGATTTAATCATGCTGGTCGATGATAATGAAACTGACAATTTCATCAGCAAGCGGATTATAGAGATAACTAAATTTGCCCGGAAGGTCATAGTGAAAAATTCCGGAAAAAGTGCACTGGAACATATTGATCAATACAAGAATGATCCTGGTAACCTTCCTGATCTGATATTCCTGGACATCAACATGCCCATTGTTGATGGCTTCGTTTTTCTCTATGAGTTTGAGAAGTTTGCTGAAATGGTAAAGCACAAGTGCCGGGTTGTGATCCTTTCTAGCTCTGATAACAAAAGGGATATAGACAAGATCGTAAACAACGATCACGTTATAAAATTCATTACTAAGCCACTTACCGAAAATGCACTTGCTGAAATAAAGGAATTGGATCTTTTAAAGATCAGAACATGATTTCTGTTTAACCTTCCCTACTCTTACCGCCTGCTTTCTTCTTCAGAAAGATGCCCCCAGCGCCGAAATGCGTGTAATTTTGCCTATTCGATGAACTTGCTTCAAATCTCGACTAAGAATTAGTCGCGGCAATAGAATGTTGCTATTTTTGCCGGTGTTATGATTTTTTTAATACAGGTTTAATTTTTTCACAAATCTTAATTTCCTAAAAATGAAACGATTATTACTGTTAATGTTCTTGGTAACCGTAGTATCCAGCATTATGTATGGTCAAACCAAAGAGGAGCTAGAGGCATTGCAAGCTGCCAAAAAAGATACATTGGCCAGACTGCAGGGTGAAGTAGGTGCCCTACAAGGTCAGATTGATGCTTTTCCAGGTTGGAAAACCGGAGCTTTCGGTACAATTGGATTTAATGTAGCCAATTTTTCCGAATGGTATTCCAAAGGCATACCCAATTCTTCAGCCGGCAATATCGGATTTACTGTAAACGCCTTTGCTAATTTGGATAGGGATAAATTCTTCTGGAGGAACTCCGGTAACATTAACTTAGGTTGGGTGAAGTTTGATGATAAGGATATTGATACCGATGATGATTCCTTCCAGCAAGCTACCGATGTATTCAGCATTACATCCCTGTATGGATACAAAGTCAGTGACAATTTCGCTGTTTCTGCATTGGGGGAATACAGAACCACTTTTCTTAGTAACTTCAATGATCCAGGATATTTGGATTTGGGAGTAGGAGGTACTTGGACACCACTGGCAAATCTGGTAGTAGTGATCCATCCTTTGAACTATAACATCGTATTTAGCAAGGAGGATGCTATTTTCGACTCTTCTTTAGGGGCCAAAATAGTGGCTGATTACACTGCTCAATTACCTGCCGGTGTTAGCCTGAAGTCTAACTTCACCACCTTTCAAAGCTATAAGTCCGGTGATCTATCTAACTGGACCTGGACCAACTCCTTTGGCTACAGTTTCTGGAAAGGCATTGGTGTTGGCTTTGAGTT
>JBPCUG010000716.1:0-5963 GCA_051011275.1 Cyclobacteriaceae bacterium
ATACTTGTTTTGCTTTCGGATAACCCAGCATATGCTCCATATCAAATCCCAATGGAGGAGGTCCAAGAGGCGTGGAGTTACTATTGCCATGTGAGTAATGCAGGAACGGAGCAAAAGAATAACTTGGATCAGCTATTACAAACCATGGAAGAGCTAAAAACTGAGGTATCTGCTTTGAAAGAAAAAATATAAGTTTAGATTTCAGTGTATTTCCTTTTGTTCTAAATGTATGCTATTGTTGATATAGAAACTACCGGGGGATTTGCCGGTCGCAATAAGATCACAGAAATAGCCATTTATGTTCACGATGGTGAGCAAGTCATTAAGGAGTTTTGTTCCCTGATCAATCCTGAAAGAAGCATACCTGGGTATATAAGCCTTTTAACAGGCATTGACGATGCCATGGTGGCTGAGGCACCCAAGTTTTACGAAGTAGCAAAGGAGATCCAGGAAGTTACCGAAGGGTGTATTTTTGTAGCTCATAGTGTGGGGTTTGATTATGGCTTCGTAAGGAATGAATTCAAGGAACTAGGAGGGAGGTTCCAGCGTAAAAAGTTATGCACAGTTAGGTTAAGTCGAAAGATCGTACCTGGATTACCTTCCTATAGTCTGGGCAATCTTTGCCAAAGCCTGGACATTCAGCTAAAAAATCGACACCGGGCTTTTGGTGATGCACAAGCCACAGTTACATTGTTAGAATATCTGCTTGAGAATGATCACCATGGTATCATACAAGAAGCACTGCACCCTCGGTCTAGGGAAGGGTTATTGCCCCCGAATTTACCTCCTGAGCAGTTTCATGGACTGCCTGAGGATTCTGGAGTTTACTATTTTTTAGATAAGCAAGGTAAACCGATCTACATTGGGAAAGCTAAAAATATTAAGGATAGGGTGACCACCCATTTTGGCGGGCAAAGTAGGAAAGCTGCTGCAATGAAGTTTGAAACCTATCATTTAAGCTATGAGCTTTGTGGCAATGAACTAACCGCTTTGCTATTGGAATCGCATGAAATAAAAAAGTTTTGGCCTCGCTATAATCGGGCACAAAAGTACACCAACCAAAATTGGGGCATCTGCACTTATTTGGACCAAAATGGATATTGTCGATTTGCAGTTAGCCGGGTAAAGAAGCAAGACCAGGCCTTGATGGTTTTCAAGAATTTTGATGAAGCTTGGGGTTTCTTACGAACCAGAGTGGAGCGTCATGAACTTTGCCCAAAACTATCTGGTATGCAAAAAGTTGCGGGCCTTTGTTTTGACTATCAAATCAAGAAATGTAAGGGCGCATGTCAACTAAAGGAGCCAGTTGAAGATTATAACATTCGCGCCTCCGAAGCAATAGAGGAGATGCAATCATTGAGCCAGTCATTTTTTATATTTGGCCGGGGCCGTGAGCCAGAAGAATCGTCAGTAGTGTGGGTGGATGAAGGAAAATACCAAGGATTTGGCTATGTTGATCAAACCATAAATGATACTAACCTCGAGGCATTGAAAGCCTGCGTTAAAAGCTATGATGACAACCAGGATATTCAAAGGATCATTAGAGGTTATTTGAGTAAACCACATCAGGGACGAGTTTTAAAAATTTAATTTTCCTTTGTTTACTATTTCTTAGATTTTAGCATTGAAGTCCCACATTTGAGTCCAGTATTTTTGCTAGCATTGGGACCACCTCCTGTTTGTTACCGCATAGTAATCATTATATTTGCACCATGAGTATACAAATTGCGCCTTCTGTTCTGGCTGCAGATTTTGCCAATCTCCAAAGCGAAGTGGAGATGATCAACCAAAGTCAAGCCGATTGGATCCATGTGGATATCATGGATGGTATGTTTGTGCCAAATATTTCCTTTGGCCTACCTGTGTGTGAAGCCATAAATCGACATGCAAAGAAACCGTTGGATGTGCATCTAATGATAGAGGAGCCCGATCGGTATCTGGAGGCTTTTAAAAAAGTCGGGGCTCATGTGCTTACTGTTCACTATGAAGCTTGTAAGCATTTACATCGAACCATCCAACACATTAAATCATTGGGATGTCAAGCTGGTGTAGCCCTCAACCCGCATACCTCAGCACATGTGTTAGAAGAGCTGATATCCGAAATAGACCTGGTTTGTCTGATGTCCGTAAATCCCGGATACGGCGGCCAGAGCTTTATTCAAAGCTCCTATGAGAAGACGAAAAGATTGAAAAGCTTGATAAATCTGCATCAATCAAATGCGCTCATAGAGATAGATGGAGGGGTCGATGCTTTAAAGGCAGCAGCTTTAGCAACTGCCGGCGCCGATGTGCTGGTAGCGGGAAGTGCTGTTTTTAAGTCCAAGGAACCAATAGAAACAATAGCACAATTAAAGAACATTGCCTAAGATCAGCGGACCTCTGCGAAATCATCTGCGGTACTCCGCGAAAAACCAAAAACCTGGCTATATCGAACCCCATTTAGTAGTCGTTGAACTTAAGTGCATTGCTCGCAGATTTTCGCTGATCGAACCTCAGAGTTGCGTAGGAAGAAATGAATAAGTTCCGCCACGATATCTTAGGAAACTTCGGTCAGATGCTTCGATCTTTATTTATTGTTCTTTTCCTGTTTTGTATCTGTCCCCTATGGGGCCAGGTATCAAATATTAGTGGTATTGTTTCGGATCAGCAAGGAGTACCTATTGCAGCCGTCAACGTTAGCCTACCTGATATCCGCGTAGGGACTTCCACTGATGATGAGGGAAAGTTTTCCTTGAGGATTTCTGCGCAAAGTCAGCCACTGAAAATAAGATTTAGCCATGTAAGCTATGAAACTCAGGAAGTGGTATTGGACACTTTTGATGGGTCCGGTGTACGTATCAGTATGATTCCAAAAGTCGAACTTTTGGATGAAGTGGCTATTGAAGCTGAAGAAAATACAGATGCAAGAGTTCAAGTAAGTGTAACCAAAATTGACCCGAAAACCGCAAGGTTACTCCCATCAGCTTTTGGGGATTTCAATAAGGTTCTGGCCACTCTTCCGGGCGTATCAAGCAACAATGAACTTTCAGCCTCTTACTCAGTACGAGGTGGGAACTTTGATGAAAACCTAGTTTATGTAAACGGTATGCCAATCTACCGGCCTTTCTTGATTCGAGCCGGCCAGCAAGAAGGATTGAGTTTTGTCAATCCCGATCTAGTTGATAATATTCAGTTTTCATCTGGGGGGTGGGAGGCTAAATACGGAGATAAGCTCTCATCTAATTTGGCCATTAACTATAAAAAGCCGGAAGGTTTTGCCGGGTCGGCCACGTTAAGCCTCCTTGGTGCAGCATTTCATTTGGAAGCAGCTAATAAAAACCAGCGGATTAATTATCTGCTTGGTGTAAGGCATAAAAGTTCTCAGTATTTACTAAATACCTTGGAAACTGAAGGGGAGTATTTGCCAAAATTTACTGATATACAGGCTTATATAAATTTTGACTTGAACAAAAGCACGAATAGCCCAAAGACTAATCTGGAGCTGCTCTTCTCTTACGCTCGAAACCGTTATTTGGTAAGACCTAAAAACAGGATCACTCGCTTCGGCACGTTAAGCCGGGTTTTCCGCTTGTTTGTTGCCTTTGCTGGCCAAGAGCAATTAGAATACGACACGTTCCAAGGTGGGTTAAAACTCAATCACTATTTCAATGATCGGCTTTCAACTCATTTCATTCTTTCCGGATTGTTTACCCGTGAGCAAGAGAACTTTGATATTGAAGGTGGTTATCGTCTTTGTGATGTGGATAACAACATAAGTTCTTCCACTTTTAATGGGTGCGCCGTAACTCGTGGTATTGGGACCAACTATGGATTTGCTAGAAATAGCCTGGAAGCACAGATTGGAAATCTTGAAAATCAGTGGGTTTACTCGTGGCACGATAATCATCTACTAGAGTTTGGGGTTGGCTACAGCAAGGAGCAGATAGATGATCAATTAAATGAATATGCATTCACCGATTCGGCTAATTTCGTTTCAATTGATGCTCCTCCACTAAATACCACTATAGATTTAAACTCATATCGCTTTAATGCTTATCTGCAGCAGCGCTCCTTTCTTGGAGAAGTGCATTCTTTTACCTACGGTGTCAGGTTTAATTACTGGAGTTTTAATGGAGAATGGCTCATTAGCCCAAGGATCCAGTATGCCATCCAGCCAAAGTGGCACCGAGATGTGGTGTTTAAGGCGGCCTTTGGATGGTATCGACAACCACCTTTCTATCGTGAGTTAAGAGACTTCAATGGAGTAATAAATGACAATTTAAAGGCTCAGTCGTCGGTACATTCAATTGTCGGACTTGATTATAACTTTAAAATTTGGGGGAGGAATTTTAAGTTCATCACGGAAGCATATTACAAAGATATAAACAGAGCCATAGCCTACGACGTAGACAATGTTAGGATCAGGTACTATGCCAACAACGATACAAAAGCCTATGCAACCGGAATAGATTTTAGGGTAAGCGGTGAGTTTATTCCTGATGCTCAGTCATGGTTTAGCTTGGGGTTGCTGCAAACCAGAGAAGATCTTGGCTTTGATGACCAGGGCGAAATACCCAGGCCAACAGACCAAACTGTCAATCTTGGTATATTTTTTCAGGACCATATTCCCAATGATCCAACCTTAAAGGTGTCTCTTAATCTACTGTACGGAAGTGGATTGCCGTTTGGCCCTCCAAATGAATTGTCATTTCGAAATGCCTTTGAAGGAGATTCTTACAATAGAGTTGATATTGGGTTTTCAAAACTTATCACTTTTGAGGACGGGAAGTCACCGTTAAAAACGTTATGGCTAGGTGTGGAAGTACTAAACTTGCTTGGGGCTCGAAACACCATTTCCTACACCTGGATAAAGGATGTTAATAACCAGCAATTTGGTGTGCCGAATACTTTATCTCAACGGTTTTTCAATCTAAAAGCTCAGGCTAGATTTTAAGCTCCTAAGTAGGCCGCTAGGGCTTCAATATTTTTGCGGGAATTGCCAATAAAAATATTTTCATCGACGATAAAGACTGGCCGTTTTAGGAATGTATATTCTTCCAAGATAAGCTTCCGATAGTCCTTTTCCTCAAGATTCTGCTGATTCAATTGTAGTGCTCTAAACTTCCTTGCCTTCCTGCTAAACAAAGCCTCATAGCTACCGACCATTTGTGCCATAGCATCCAATTGAGCTTCTGTAATGGGTTCGCTTTTGATGTCTTGGAATGCAAAGCTGTCGCCAATACCAAGATCTTTGATGATCCTTTGGCAAGTATTACATGTAGATAAATGAAATGCTTTTTTCATATCCCCCAAATTGGGTTAGAAGATTTTAAATCTGCACTTTTTGATGTTCAAACTTGTTTTATTAGGCAAATTATTATTTATTTCTGGTTGGAAAAATTTCAAGACCTAAATCAAACATGATTATGAAAAAGAATGCGAAGCTGTTGATCTGCGGAGCCCTGGGGGTGCTTATGCTTTTCGGCTATCAGGCGAATGCTCAGGATGAAACCCCTCTTACTGATGATGAGTTGAAGAAGTATGCAATGGTAATGGATTTCGCGGCTCAGGAAAAAGAACGAATGCAGAAGGATTATAACGAATTGATCCAGGCAGAAGAGTTAATGCAAGGAGGTCGCAGATTCCAGGAGCTGAAAGGCGCAAAAGGAGATGAGGCAAAATTAGCAGAACTAAGTGCTACCGAGGAGGAGTTGGCAGTATTCAATGGTATCCAAACCAAGTATGAAGAAATGGTAGGTAGTTTTAAAGAGGCTTACACAGCTAAAATAAAAGATAAAGAACAACTAGGTGCCGGGCTGTACAACCGAATCGGTAAGGCGCTTAAAGCCGACGAGGAAGTTAAAGGAAGATATGAGGCGATTCTAGAAGGTGTGAAGGCGGAGAGACAGCAGGACGAATCTGTAGAGGATGAGAGCTAGGTAGCACAGAATGCACTGAAAAATAAAAAAGCGACAGATACTATC
>JBPCUG010000717.1:0-4018 GCA_051011275.1 Cyclobacteriaceae bacterium
GAGATGTGTCAGTCAATGGGATAAGTGTGACCGAATAATAGTCATCACTATGGTCATTCCAAAAATCTCGTTGGATTGTAATGATCCTCTCTAGCTTTTCTACCAGCACCGAATCAGGGAAGTTCCAATTGCCTCTAAGAGCTAGTGCCGCCTGCTGTTGATTGATTTCAAAGGGGTGAACCCGAAAGTCCCCGCCCACAAACGCTGCTTGCGTCCATCTACCATTATCTGCTTCTAATCTTTGGCTTCGCTTGCCGCTATCGAAGCTATTGTGAATGACCCATTTTTTAGGGAAGCCTTCCCATTTTAGGGAGACCTTAGTCCGTGACTCAGAGACTGCCAAGGTGGGGTAAACAAATGCAGTTGTGCCGATAAAGTGAAAATAATCCTGATGCATTATTGGGTAATAAGAATTACTACGGCTTACAGCATCACCCTGAAAGAGAGGCTCAAGTTCATATTCAAAAAGAATGGCCTGATCAGGATTGTGTTTGAGAAGATAAATTGAATCTGCTACTTGTCTGCCGGTTACACCTTCAGAAAATACTGTTAGACGTTTAACTGCTTTATATAACATTTGTTTTCCTCCCCAACTGGATGGCAATACCAACTCAGTTTCGCCGCTGGCATTGCCTTTAAAGAGGCCTTCAATCTTTAAATGATAAGTAGTATCTCCCGTATGCAACGGACTAACTCGATAAGCAATAACCTCGTCATTGGCCAGGGCTAACGGTGTTTTATTTGGGCTACAACCATAGGCTACTAGTAACAATAACCAAATCGCTAACCGACATATTCTTTTATTAAATCGCATAAAATTTCTGGATATGCTTAATTTAGGAATTCCTTAAGATACGGAAATTGAAAAAGTTAGAAAACAAAGTGATTTGGATTACTGGAGCTTCCTCAGGGATTGGAGAAGCTTTGGCCTACGAGTTAGCAGGTGAAAAAAACTTTTTAATCCTATCCGCACGGAGAGAAGACAAGTTGGAAAGGGTAAAAAGCCAATGTCCACCCACATCTCAAGATAGTATATGTTTACTGCCTTTGGATTTATCGGTAGGTTCCTCTATTCCGGATAAAGTGGCTGAAGCATTAAAATGGAAGGGACACATTGATGTATTGATCAATAATGGTGGGATCAGTCAACGCGGACTAGCAAAGGATACGATTCTTGATGTTGATCGACGCATAATGGAGGTCAACTACTTTGGTACCATTGCGCTTACCAAAGCAATATTACCGAGTATGATTCAAAAGCGGTCTGGGCATATCGTGGTCAATACCAGCCTTACTGGTAAGTTTTCTACCCCTTTGCGCTCCAGTTATGCTGCTTCAAAGCACGCGCTACACGGATTTTTCGACGCATTAAGGGCGGAACTTTTCGACAGTAATATCAAAGTCACCATTCTCGCTCCCGGATTTGTCAAAACCGATATTACTTTGCATGCCCTTACCAACGAGGGTAAGACCTTTAACCAAATGGGCGAAGCTCAAGCCTCCGGCATGGATGTACATACCTGTGCGCAAAAAATGATTCGTGCCATAGAACGAGAAAAGGAGGAAGTGTATATCGGTGGCAAGGAAGTTTATGCAGTTTACCTTAAGCGATTTTTTCCTGGCCTCTTTTCCAAAATGGTTCGCAAGGCTAAAGTGACTTAACTATTACTTTAGCGAAAGTTTATTTGTAAGAGTTGCCGTCCCTTTCGTGAAAGTTTGCTTCGTTTAAAACTTTATTTATCTTGCCGGAATGGTGCAAACATTCAACCCTAAAAACGAAAATATTCTTATCTATGTCAATGGTGAACTGCTGCCCCGACCTGAAGCCAAGGTATCGGTATTTGACAGCGTAGTACAAGGGGGCGATGCCGTATGGGAAGGCTTAAGGGTATATAACGGAAAGATCTTTGCCCTGGAAGAGCATCTCAACAGACTAGTAGAGTCAGCAAAAACATTGGCCATTGAAGGCGTACCTGATAAGGGCGATATCAAAGCTGCGATCTTCCAAACGCTCGCTGCCAATGGCATGAGAGATCAAACTCATATTCGCCTAACACTTACACGTGGCGAGAAGATCACTTCTGGTATGAATCCTAAGCTCAATCAGAAGGGGCCCACTTTGATCGTACTGGCTGAATGGAAGCCACCTATCTACGAGGAGCTGAAATTGGATCTTATCACATCGCACATTCGCAGGAATTCCCCACAAAATTTAGATTCTAAGATCCACCATAATAACTTAATTAATAATATCCTGGCCAAAATAGAACCTAATCTGGCCGGAGTTGATGATGCAATAATGCTGGATGCAAATGGATTCGTTTCAGAAACAAATGCTACCAACATATTTATGGTAAAAAATGGGAAACTCTTTACGCCTCACGCCGACAGCTGCCTACCAGGGGTCACCAGGCAAAAAGTGCTAGACCTCGCAAAAGAAAAGGGTATAGTGGTTGTAGAGAGAAACATTTCCATATCAGAATTTTACAACGCCGATGAAGTGTTTACTACCGGGACTATGGGTGAATTAGCTCCGATAGCAAGTATTGATGGTAGAACCATTGAAAACACTGGGTTGGAGAAGATGCTCCCAATTTTACAGACTTTTTATGCTGAGTTAATAGCTAGTACCGGTATCGTTATTCCCGAATAGATAGGGTTACTATCAAAAATAGAACTCCATCATCAGACAAAACTATTTAGGGAGTTGAAAGGTTACTTTTGTATGAAAAATAGGATTTATTAAAAGAAATCGACAGTTTCGCACTGAAATGCTGTTAATTTTTGTTAATTATTTGGATTTTTTTAAGTTTTTATGAAACTTTTTTATATCTTGCAACATTTTATATGTGATACCGTTAAAAGGAGGTTCACTAGACAAGAGGTTAAAGGGAAATGAGGGGATGAGATTATTGATACTTCCAATAAAATCACGAATTATTAGCAGGTCTATTTTTTACAATACCGACAATAATACCCAGTTTTTTCATTTTTTAGGAAGACTAATTCCCACCAATCTTTTGGAAAGAAAACTTTTCGCTCCTACTTGGCGTTTGCAGGAGGAGAGAAAATGTGGAGAAAGACCACAAAACAAGTATTTACAGGATAAAATAAAGGGGTAACATGCGACAATTAAAAATAACACAATCTATCACTAATAGGGATAGCCAAACGTTGGAAAAATATTTCAACGAAATAAGTAAAGTCGAGTTGCTTACTGCCGAAGAAGAAGTAAAATTGGCCCAAAGGATAAAAGAAGGGGATCAAATCGCCTTAGAGAAACTAACCAAGGCCAACTTAAGATTCGTAGTATCAGTAGCTAAGCAATATCAACATACTAAAATACCTCTCAATGATCTTATTAATGAGGGAAATTTAGGACTGATCAAGGCAGCACAGAAATTTGACGAAACCCGCGGGTTTAAATTCATTTCCTATGCTGTTTGGTGGATCCGACAAGCAATTATGCAAGCGTTAGCCGAGCAATCAAGAATGATCCGGCTCCCGGCCAATAAGGTTGGTGCAATATCTAAGATCCATCAGGTTGCCTCGCAATTTGAGCAACACTTGGAGCGTGAGCCAACTGATGAGGAATTAGCCGAATTATTGGAGATAAGTGTGGATGAGGTAAAAACTACCCTTCGTGCCTCGACCAAGCATTTGTCTGTTGATGCTCCCTTCGAGCAAGGGGAAACCAACTCTCTGTTAGATGTTTTGGAAAACAAAGACTCCGACAGGGCCGATTCAAACTTGGAATATGAAGATTCTTTGAGAAAGGAGATTCACCGACTTCTCTCCACGCTTACGGCTAGAGAAAGGGAGGTTATCAAACTATTCTTTGGGATAGGAGTAGAGTCAAAGCTTTCATTGGGTGATATCGGTGATAAACTTGGTATCAGTCGTGAAAGAGTAAGACAAATAAAAGACAAAGCCATTAATAAGCTTAGCGCCCATCAGGCTGTAGACCTGCTGGTGCCTTATTTAGGCTAGTATGAAAAACCAATAACGTTGAAAGGCG
>JBPCUG010000718.1:0-3140 GCA_051011275.1 Cyclobacteriaceae bacterium
AACGATCCTGACGTTTTTCAAGAAAGGCATTATTTTCTCACCGGCGGATATGTTTTCGATCTGAGCCGTAATGTCAAATTTAAGCCCAACGTACTTTTCAAAATGGTACAGGGCGCCCCCTTAGCCATGGATGTAAATGGAAGTGTGCTTTTCCACGAAGTGCTGTGGCTGGGTTTGTCATGGAGGTCCTTTTCCGATATTGATGCTTTGTTAGAACTACAGCTAACAGATAATCTGCTTTTTGGCTACTCATATGATTTCGCAACTACTACGGACCTACGTAGAGTGAACTCCGGCTCCCATGAGATCATGTTGAACTACATTTTCGGAAAATCCAAAGACTGGCCAACCAGGCCGAAGTACAGAACGAAAATCAGATACTTTTAAGATTTTGGAGATTGTGGTTACTATCCAATAGCAGCTTTGATTAAAGCTACTTGTTCATATCCATTACGGTCCATCTCAAAACTAGTTGTATTCCAAAGGCACAAGCTCCGGTGAGGTCGACCGCAATACAATTATTAAGATCCTTTCATCAGGGACCTAGCTAAACATCAACTACAAATCGCAACAAAAGGTAATTTTACTCGTTTAAAAAGGTAATATTGGCTATATTTGTTATATGAGAAATCAAGCTAAAATACTAACCCTTATTCCGGCTAAGATCAGCACCAACCAGGTGCTCAATCTGGTCAACAGTGGAAATATCAACTCCAATATTCTCATAATACTAAAATCACTTACCGATTTCAGCGACGAGGTGATCTCCAGCTGGCTCAATATGAATGTCAAAACTTATCGCAGCTACAAGAGTACTCAATCCGAGATCAAAGAGGATATACAGGAACATACGGTGATGCTAGTGGCTTTGATGAAACATGGAATCGAAGTTTTTGGCTCCAATGACCAGTTTAGCCACTGGTTGGAAACCAACAATTTTTATTTAGATCAGAAAAAACCAATCGAATATCTAAACACCATAAGCGGTATCAAATTCATAGACAACCAACTTACGGGTATGGAATATGGAGATAATGCCTGAAAATGGAGGTATTTAGAATCTCCAGGGCCAAATACGCCCGCAGCATTAAATCATCTGGAGCTAGCAATCGTTGGAATTTAGAAAATGAATATGTGGTGTACACTGCCGGATCAAGGTCCCTCGCAACCTTGGAGCTAGTAGTTAGACGTTCAGCTATCCAGCCGAAATTCGTATATAAAATGATGGTCATCTCTATTGCCGATGACGAGGGACTCTTTACCCAAATACCGGAAAAAAAATTACCTAAAAACTGGAGGTCGGTAAAAGCTTATCCCAAGTTGCAGCAAACTGGAAGTGACTGGTACGCTAAAAATAAATCCCTAATCTTAAAAGTGCCTTCCGCAATTATTGATAAAGAATATAACTACATCATTAACACACGGCATCCAGACTACAAGGGCAACGTTAAGCTAGTGAGATCAGAGGCTTACTTTTGGGATGATCGATTGGTGTAAAATCTTTGGCGCCTGAATAATCCCTTTGTTGATTACCTATGCCTGATTCGAAAACAATTAAAAACGAACATTTTACCAGATCAACTTCTAATTTTATGAAACTTGTTAAATCCGTAATTGTACTTCTTATAATTTGCCTCATCTCATCTTGTGACTATATCTCTAAGAACAAGGAGCCTAGAAATTTAACTGATTCCTATTTTGAGGGAGAAATCACCTTAACTGAGTCGAGGGGGTTGTACGGAAGCCTGTTTAACGTCCATACCACCTATATCCTTTCGGAAAACGGTTTAAAAAGGGAACAAAAAATGGGTGGTTTAAATAGGATAGCCAATACCTACGCCGGGCTGATTATAGATTTAGAAAAAGACAGCGTATACCTGTACTACTCCGATCCGTTTGTTAAGAATAAACATTCACTTAGTGTAGCAGACTATCAAAATCGGTTGGCCAAAGGATCAATTCCTCAAACTACGCCCTCTCCTATCGATAATACCTTTACTTATTTGTCGGAATATAATGCCAGTAAAACGGTCGAAGATTCACTAGTGATCGAAGGTTTCAGTTCAGATTATTCCCATTACTCTGAAAAGGTGATAAAACAGGAAGTATTTGATACCAAAGAGACAAAGATCAAACGCGAACTCCTGGAAATGACCTTCATCAATTTACCAGACACCACCAACTTTCCCTTGAGGTCGGAATTTAGAACCACTATTTCTGATATCAAAAATGATTCTATCATAAATAGCGACGAAGCACGCTTGCTCGATAAACTCGCTAGGAGCCTAGTACAGAAAACAGATTCATCAAAAGTCAAAGAGAAAACAGATCTGGATAAGCTTTCGGATAACAAACTAATCAACTGGGGCCTTAACATCTTGAAGAAAGGTGTCGATTTGAATATTCATATTTCAACGGAAGTATCGAAAATTACAAACCGAAACATAGATCTTGCTGACCTTTCCTTCCCATCCGGAGATTTTCAAAGTATTACGGATTTTGACGAATTTTTCGATGCGATCCCCACAGGAAGAGGAGACTTTGACGATTAGTTACTTACGAACTTTTCTAAAAGAATTTAATGATCGCATGTATACCAAAGCCTAAGATAGAAAGCCCACTAACCCAGAACAGTATATCATATCCAGTAGTAGGTTTCAGACTTTTATCCAAGCGATAATACCTAAAATAGAAAGCGGCAAACACAACCAGCAAAAGTAAAAGGGAAAGTGCCAGTCCTCCCAATAGAACCATGAATACAGGAGCTTTGACCGTCATAAACAGAGCGGCCCAGGATAAAGGCAGGAAAAAGGCCCAGAACCGGAACCACTTTTTTCGTTGAGCTTCGTTTCCATAATCCAAAAAGCCCAACTGAGCAAAGGCATCTGTAAACATTCTCTGACTGGATGCTGCGGCTATGAATAAGGAGGAAAACAAAACCACCACGGCCCCGGCAAGAAAAATAATCCTAGCTTCTTTGCCTATCGACTCGGTATAGATCTGCGAAAGTGTACTGATGGTTTCATAGCCCTCGGGCACCTTTCCTAGTTTATTCAGGATAGCTGCACCCAATATGTAAAAAGCAGCGGTAGTGATGGTGTATATCAACATGGATAAAAAAGCATCCAAATACATCACTC
>JBPCUG010000719.1:0-4625 GCA_051011275.1 Cyclobacteriaceae bacterium
GCGAAAGGGAAATTAAGTGGTGCCAAAGGGCGGAAGTTGAAATCTCCTTCACAGAATAATTTGCCGCCGATCTCCATTTCTTCGCTGCCATCATCTTTGGTTTGAAATTGAAAACCTACTTTATTGACGGAGGTGTGGATGAAGGGCAGCTCGCTATCGGTACCTGGAAGATTGATGTCGAGGGAGAAAGGATTTTCGATGGTTAGGCCAGCGCTAAAACTATCTTCACTTTCAGTATCCGTCTGATAATTAGCTTTAAATACCGCCGTTATAAATCCATCCTCATCACCGGTTTCTATTTTGATCAGGTCAAATCCCGGAAGGTTGAGGTTGGCGACTTCGGGGAGTTTTACTTCCATCAATGCACTTAATTCTATCTGAAGATCCGTATTATTTTCAGGAGTACCGTTTGACCCTGTATTGAAAGCCTCGGAAGAAGCATAAGTAAGTCTAAACATCGACTTAACACTTCGAACCTCCGGCTTATAATTGTCAGGAATAAAATCCCAAAGACTATCCAAATGTGAGACTTCGGTTTTTAAGTCTACGATGACGTTCATGGCAGTGGCTGCATTCTCATCAACTTCCACCCAGGAGATCAAAGCTTCAATACTTCCGTCGTCAGGAAGATTTACCACGTCTTGCAAATCTTGAGGGATCAATCCTTGCAGATCATGCCAGCTATAGTTAGCTCCAATTTCGATTTTATTAAACTGAAAGTCTCCTTGTTCATTACGATCAGCTTCAATAAATAGCTTGGCCTCACTCACCTGGCCAAGATCCCCTAAGACAACATCGGCGAGAGTGAAGCTAAATTTATCGCTCTTTTCCAGATGCACGTAGGAAAGTTGAGCAGATCCAACTTCAAGCTCAAAACCAAATATATCTATGCTAAAGGCTGTCTGGCCTTCAATAGCAAAACCACTGTCTGATAAAAAGCCGCTGGCTTGAAACTGATCAAGGGTAAAAGTCATTTGATCGTCGAAATGACTGATTACGATGGGGTCATTGCTTTCTTTGACTACATTAAGAAATGTTTTATAAGAGGCAGTACCGTCTTCTTCGGAACGGTAAGACAGGCCGAAATATGCGGAGAAAATGGCTTCGAAAAATGGGACTCTTAAATAGGTTTTGACGGAGAAGCTTTCAGGAATATTGCGTCTTATCGACCCGGATGCGGCGCCAATGGCTATGGGCCAATCTTCATTAAATAGGTAGCCCAGTAGTTCTGTTTCTTCCACATTGAAATTGCCACTTGCATCATATGCCACTTCCCAAGAAAGGGCAAGGTCAAGACTTACCCCTTGATTACCAATAGCCAAATCTTCAAAATCCATCCGCAAACCCGGTACATCAATATCGTTAATTTGGATTTCAGGAAGCCAATATAAGGTAACCGATCGGGCATAAACTCCACGAAAGTCCAAATCAAATCCCAAGTTAAGTACTACAGGGTTGAACTGAGAATCTGAGGCTATAATTGAGACTTCTTCGAGCCCCAGGAATAAATTTGTGCCATTCACTAAAAGTACCGGCAGTGAGAAGGTGGCCTGACTAAAAATTACCAAACCTTGTTCAGAGGAGTATCCCACTTTCGAGTTATCGATTTGTAATGAGACAAAATCTATGTCAGGATCTCGCACATAAACATCTACTCCATTTTGATCGCTGATCTTTTTTGTTGGAAGCAATAGGTCATTTCTAAGACTAATTTTTATAGGGATTGGACCAACGGTGAAACCCGGATTAGGATAAACACTGCCATCAAGTTCATAAGCAGTATTACTGCCTCCTACTGAAATGAAAATATTATCTAATTTTGGTATGGCAAACTCTAGGCCTTGCCCTAGTATAATTCCAGTGCTAAAAGTCGCGCCTTTATTAGTATCATAATTTATCACCGCCGGCTTCACCCGGATTTGGTCCAGAAGCTGGTGATCTGGAAGATCAATTTCCTGATCTGGCCATAGCGAGGTTAATAGTTGATCTATGGATATGTAATAATCTTCCATGATCCTAGTGCCCACTGAGGGACCAATGATTAGTTAAGCCGAGTCTCTTGATCCCATATGTGCGGGCTACATTTTTCAATTGTTGCTGATTAGCCACTCGTATCGTTTTGCCTTTTTTATTTTTAATTTGAACAGGTTGGGAAAGCACCACTTTCATATCAATGGCTGTCCCTTCTGAATGCTTACTGGGGAATACAGCCCCCGAGGAACCGATCTCGTATGCATCAACCATGTCTTGCGCTGCTTGTTTAGAAACATTTAGATCCACATTTCCACTGCTATCAAAATGCACCCAAGATATGTTTACGTTGTCAAGCCTTTCCTTAATTTTTTGCGGATTCAACCCATTGGCTGTTTTATACGAGTACGCCATTAAGTATGCCCTTTCTGGAGGCCTCAATGTAGCAATTATTGAAGCAGTCAATCCAGTGTTGTCCTCAACCGCACTTTTAAATTCCTGAATTTTGGACCTAAATGGTTCCGTTAGATCTTGTATTTCTGTGCTTGTAGGAAATTCATCGTACCACTCCGAGCCACTATTTTTTAACACAGTTAAGGTGAAAGGGTATCGGATCACCTTGTTATTTTGGGCGAAGGTTTGTACTGCGAATACCGTTTTTAGTCCCGAACTTGAGAACTGTATCTCAAACTCATCACCTACTCCGGAGATAAGATTGCCATCACTGCGGGTATATTCCCATGTAACCATTGATACCTGTGAGGATATAAGTTCAAGCCTTGCTTTTTCATTAACGGCCACTTGATCTTTGTCCATGAACTGAATGCCCATAATTGGTGCCGCTTCTGAGGGATTTAGTAACGAGCTGAAGGGGATTTCCCAAGTTATTAAATGGATAGTTGCAGATTTTAATTCCTCAATGTAGCTGGAATAGGCGTCTAGTTTTGTTTGTTCATCTGGAGTTATACTATTTTCATCAACCACTTGCTTTGCTAAAAGCAAAGGTATTTCCTGCCAGAATCCGGAGATGTCGGTAAACTTATTCGCACCCAGATTGATTCTTAATAACCCTGGGTTATTAGATGTTGAATCTGTATTGCCAAAAGAATCCGCAGACCAGATGTTTAAGGCTGAATCTATGGTTGGATAAGTACTTTTTATATTCAATCCGGTATGCTCGGCCCATAGTTTTTCTCTGAGATCCTTAACACTGCCAGTTGCGTTCGAATCAATAAATAAAATCGAATGTTCTAGTTCCTGGGTTAGGGATCTGGTTATAAAGCCGGCTGAACCTACAAATGCTACTATGTCATCAACTAGAAAAATTTTAGAATGAATCGTATAGTTCGCCCTAAAGAAGTGCAACCGTGATTTTTGCTCATCTGTGAAGTTGCTAAAATGTATCTCGTTTAACAGCGTTTTGTCAATCGTGATTGGAGGATCCGATGGATCTCCCATAGTAACCAGGATTACTTTCAAGTTGCCATTCTGGGCTATCGCATCTTTAATGTAACCAAATAGTTCAAGCGAGTTCATGGCTTGATCCTCAACATAGATATATTTCTGCGCCGATTCGAAAGCATGTTTTATTGAGTCCCTTAATTCAAAAGACCCTTCCTCAGCAAATGATATTTCGGGTTCTCCCAAAATGGGATAAATGTCGGGAATGGTTCTAAGGGATTGTATCAGATGATCTTCAGGGTCAACCGTTAGATCAAATAGAATCGGATCAATTAAATCTGCTAATGGCGGAGTACACAAAATAGTTACTTCGTTGTTTTCTATTTTGTGATTTATTTTTGGGTTATAACTACTTCGACGGTTTACATTTTCGTTCCATAACTCGCGATAAAAATCAAATAGCCTTTCAATCGAGTTGACACCCTCGACTTTGATCATAGCATCATGCCAAAAATTATTGCCCAAATGACGATTTCCAGCGGAATCATAATAAATTCCCTTATGAGGTTTGGTCGAATATCTGCCTGTCTGCAAATCTATCCCTCCGGTATAACCTATACCTTCATACTCGCCGGCAGAATTTTTTTTCAAAAACAAAGCAAATTTACTGTGACATCCTCCTGATAACGCGTCCAGAGTATTTAGGACAATCCTATTCCCCAGTGAATCATCATCTAATCCCTGTATATTTTTAGTTCTCCAGAGATAAGCAGTAGTAAGGTTCGCCAGCATAATTGATTTATGAGGGCCAGAAGGATAAATTTGTCGCTCTACGAAGCTTGCTTGATTAGATATTCCCACCTCGGTTTCAGAAGTTGGTTTTAGTGGATATAACGGATCAAACAGATTGGTATTAACCCACAGGAGTATTCTTACATCTACTCCGTTTGCAACTAAATGTTGAAGTTTGGTCAGTAAAAAATCCTCAACAGTTTTCGAATCAGGGTCATCATCATTGACATTTGATTTTTGGTAAAACCAAAACTCAATATGCCAATTTAGAAGGTATAGTTTATCACCATTTTGTAGATTATCCAGGTTATCAAAAAATTCATTAAAGTAACTAAACCCATCAATTAAAGGCGTGACTTTTCCTGGTACTGGGGAACTGCCGGTGAGATATGATAAGCTCATATTATATCCTTTTTATACCCTAAAACATTGCACAAAACTTTGCATACCCACCGCACATC
>JBPCUG010000720.1:0-3084 GCA_051011275.1 Cyclobacteriaceae bacterium
GCCTATTGCAAATGGGCCGGCGTGCGCTTGCCGACAGAGGCCGAATGGGAGTGGGCCGCTAGAGGTGGACTAAAAGACAAGCTATACCCATGGGGAGATGAACATGTAGATGCGGCTAGGCCTAAAGCCAATTCGTGGCAAGGGGCGTTTCCTTATCACAACAGCGAAAAAGATGGTTTTTTTAGCACTGCCCCAGTCAAATCCTTCGCCGCCAACGGTTACGGATTATATGACATGGCCGGTAACGTTTGGGAATGGTGCAGCGACTGGTATCGAGCTGACGCCTATCAGTTGGCTGCAAGGGAAGGAAAACAAGTTAACCCCCAAGGACCGTCCCAGAGTTTTGATCCTAATGATCCTTATGCCCCCAAGAAAGTACATCGAGGTGGCTCATTTCTTTGTAATGATGGGTACTGTGCTAGCTACCGCGTTTCAGCTCGCATGCCGGGGTCATTGGATACTGGTATGCCACATTTGGGCTTTCGTACGGTTAGGAACAAGTAAATAATGCTGTCATTCCGGCCATGGAGCCGGAATCGCTCCCTATGAAATACTAACCAACTTAGCTTTTCAAAAAGCCACTTCCAATACCTTTGCATCCTTAACAGAAGCAATGGTCCGTATGTCAGTAAAAGTCTTCATTTGGTCTGTCCCTTGCTCACCAACTCTTAAAGTGTAAAGGCCATTTTTAAAAACTTTGGGCTTTAACTTTTGCCGATTCATTCGCAGCGTGTAAACGATCTCATTATTTTGCTGATCTATTACCTGCACAACAGGTGCCTTAAGCCCTGTGACTCGTATCTCCGGGAGAAATGCCGTTGCAGCTCTGCCATAGTTGTCCTGTTGATTAATGGTGATCGGCCATTCCGGATAGGGTTCATCGTTTCCGGGATCAGCATCCCTGGGCCAGTTAGCCATAGTAATATCTCGAGTAGCTTTTTCAATTTTAACAATGCCATAACCCGTGGCACGGTCATAAAGCTTTGCGGGTTCACGGCCAGTGTATACAGGATTAGAGACAGCAAATACAGTCATCTTGTTGCCAAAACCATCTTCATAATCACCAGCATATCTTGGGCTTCCAGGTTTAGCGCCAAGCCCAGCTGCTGATGGGTACCATCTTCTAGGCCAGACATTGGAAACTGAAGGAACACAAATGGCATACCCGGCATCACCATATTCGTCAATGCCGTATTGTATGGTGCTACCTAAATGCTGGTCACCAGCGATATGCAAAGCGAAACATTTTCTTAGTTCTTGTAGCGCCTTATCCCGGCCGGTTTGCGGCCATCCGTTAGAGTCCATGTCAGATACAGGAACATCATCCGGGGCGTACTCATCTGCTTTCATAATTCTAAGATTGGGTACGATCTTGTCGTGATAGGCGTCTTCTTTTGGTAAGGTAGCTACGTTGGCAAATATAGTTTGCGATAGCACTACCTTCATCCAAACACCTTCACTCCAATCGGCTGCCCAATTTCGAAGAAAAGCCAATTGTCGATCCCCTAGCAGTTTCGCTTCAGGGTGATCCGCTTGGGTCTTGGGATCAAAGTCACGGTTTTGTGGCCAGCCGTTTTCTATCTTGCCCTCAGGCAACAGTTCCTTTGGAGCAGATTTAAACTTTCGATCCTCCAAAATGGCAAAACTAACCCCGCCGTAATTCAGATTACAATAATAAACCCCAATATCCTGCTCAGCGGGGGTAGGATCATATGGATCCGGTAAGTGGCTAGTCTGGGTTCTTTGTACCATATTGACCCAGGAGGCTGGCATTTTATAACCACCCTCATCTTGAGCTTCATACGCGGTTGCAGCCTTAGGTGCGGCAATGCCGCCTGCTCCCCAAATATTGCCATGATAAACATCGTGATCATCAGGAATGGCCACTACAGGGGTGTTCTTGAGCAAGTCATTATAAGCCCAGCCATATAAGTACCATTTTCGAAGATAATCAAGGTAGGCTTTTTCAATCGGTGTAATTTGTATCCCGTAACCGCCCACACCTTCATAGATTTGATCTCCGGAAAAAAACAAAAAGTCTGGGTCTTGCTTTTTGACATTGTCAACTAAGTCACTATTGGGAAACCCTAAGTCATTGTTCCCCGTAAAAGCAGCGATGACCAACTCCTCTTTTTCCCATGGCTCTTTTTTTATAGTGCCTTCGTAATAGTGGTCGCCAGGTGTACCACCGGTAGTCCAAGCAGAGTAGGAGAGGCGATAATCGATATCTTTTTTAGAATCCCAGTCGGATATTTTGAAAGTGGCCGTCCGGGCATCCGGATCTACAGGAGCTTCTGCGACAGTTGCCCACCCTTCTCTGGTTCTGGTTTGGAAAACAACTTCCTTGCCTTCATCGCCTCCTCCAGGTACCAACTGCGCTGTCATTTTCAATGTGTTATCGCTTAAAGTATGCTGAGCAAAAAGTATGGGGCCCCAAGCTCTTTCCGGATTATGTCTCACCTTACTCCCAGAAAGCTCCCATTCACTGAACCAAAATTTTACATCTCCTCCTCTTGCAGTGCCGGGTATAAAACCCCAGTCTGGATAGTCAATTGGGTTTCTGGCCCCGTTTACTTCCGGTAGTTTTCCGCTATGGCAGACCAAGGCAAGACCTCCGGCCAACCAATCTGGGTGTATGTCGGTCTTTTCGATCGTTGATAGTAGTTTTCCATCTCCGTCCGAAACAGAAAGTTTTAGGAGATAATTATTTGAAGAAGCCGTAGCTTCCAGCGACAGATTTACAAAGTCCAGCTCTTTCTCAATGGGAATGGTTTGTTGGTCTACTTCACCTATAAACAGCCGGCCGTCAGTGGTAATTCCTGCGGGGAACCCATCGCCTCTTACAGCATTGTCCCTGTAATCTTTAAACTCGCCTCTGATACCGACTTTGAAACCTACCCATCCAGTATCGGCTAGTGTTTCCCAACTTGCCGCACCGAAGTCAACATTCATACGAAAGTCGCCAGCGCTACTATCCAATTCGTGTGTCAACAAAAATACGTTTCTGTTGCCTCCACTGGCTACACATTCAATGCGCCCCCGGTTTAAGAACCAATCTTGCATAGGATTGGCCCAATATTCAGG
>JBPCUG010000721.1:0-5036 GCA_051011275.1 Cyclobacteriaceae bacterium
TATCCGGATGTTGCGTTACATACATTCCAGCACCCATGGGAACAGATAACCATTTGTGGGCGTCAAAAGTGATGGAGTCGGCATTCTCAATTCCAGCGAGCACCTCTTTATACTTGTGGGTCAATACCACTGCCCCTCCCCAAGCAGCATCTACATGAAACCAGAGCTCTTCGTTTTTGGCTACAATACCGATCTCATTAATCGGATCGATGGCACCTGCATTGGTGGTTCCTCCTGTAGCTACCACCATAAATGGCTGATTCCCTTTTTTCCGATCCTCTTCAATCAGCCCTGGCAACAAACTAGCATCCATGCTTAAATTCTTATCAACTGGAACCAATCGAACAGCCTCCGTTCCTAAGCCGCACATAGCTGCGGCTTTGATCAAGGAGTGATGGCTTTCTGCGCTTACATAAAACACCGGGGAACCTTTGACCGATCTAAGCCCGTGAGTCTTGTAATCCGGGAAATGGTGGACCAAAGCGGTGAGCAAGGCAGTATGGTTGGCTTCAGCGCCCCCGGAGGTAAATGTGCCGTCAATTCTATTTGACCGGTAACCGAATCTCTGTCCAAAATCCATGACCAGCTTTCGCTCCAGTTCATTGGCAAAAGGACTATGGCTCCATGCTGCCAGTTGAGGATTGAATGCCGCCACTAGTGCATCAGCCGCAATACCCATGGTCGAGGATGCTGGATTGAAGAGACCATAATACCCGGGATGAGGTGTGTGGACCTGATACTCAGTAAGCTGCTTGAATACCCAGCTCAGCGCCTCGAATGGGTCCGTACCATTGGATAGATCAAGTGATTCGATGACATTGGTCAGCCGGGCTTTGGTAAAATTTGGGGTCACATTTAGATTATGTACGGTACTAATGTAATCCTCAATAAGACCTGTCAATTCGGACCATAGCTTTTTTCGGTTTTGTTTGTTTAGTTCCAGCATAGTAATGATGACGATACCCGGGAAGGAAGGTCAATTTAGCAGTGGGTGCTCGAATTCAGCAAAAGACTTCACTCCGATAGTAAAACCCGCTTCGTCTTTGAACTTAGCAAACATAAAGCGTTCTATTTCGCCACTATGGTACTTGAATTCAATTGTATAGCTGTTCAAATGATAGGTGCCCTTTATCTCCCTATCAGTGCTATGAGGAATAAACTTTTTGTTTGACTTGTAAAAATACCTCCAGGTAAATGTACCATCTTTTTTAAGTATTAATGTATTGAATTTATGCACATTCGAACTGCTAATACCACCAACGCACTTAAATATTCCTGCAATTGTTTCTCCTTCTGCAGCGGGTTTAGTTGCATACCAATTTTCCCATTGCTGTGGTTTGCCTCCACTGAACTGCACTTGGTATTGAGTGCCACTTTTAGTCCAGGTGCCCCATCTTTTAGGCATCAGCCTTCTTGAGGCATCCAAGTCAAAGTCATGGGGGCTTATATCCAATCTACTGTAGATTGTACCATCTTTTAATACCAAGTAAGGCAGTACTTTTAAAGTGACTCCATAGGTCGTTCCAGTAGTTGTTGCCCGTAATATTACAGCATGGATATCTGTCATTTGCAGGCCCAGGCCAATCTCTGTCATTGGTTCTCCTTTTTTACCCTTTTTCTGCTGAGCGGTAACTGACATACCGATGAGCAGATAAAATAAGACTAAATATATTTTTGACATGACCATTAAGTTTAAAAAAAATAAAGATGAGTAAGATAGCAAAAATCCCGGGAGAGGAAAATTGTAGAAATTAGTGGCTCTCCTGATTCACCGGCGATAAAAAAAGAAACTATTGCTTATCTTTGAAATACAGGTCTCTAACATAATGGCACGTTTCCAGCTATCTACCAAACGAGCAATCCTGTCTCCAGTTGCTCCCGAAGACGCCGTCACATTGCATCAACTTTGGACCAAACAAAAGGTCCGCCGATACCTTTGGGATGATCAGATCATACCGGAAGAGCAAACCAGGGAGATCATTAGCATTAGTGAAAAACAGTTCCAAACAGAGCAATCAGGCCTTTGGTTGATGCGTAAACCAAAGGACAAAGCGTTGATCGGTTTTTGCGGGCTTTGGTATTTCTTCGATGAACCCCAGCCGCAGTTATTGTTTGGGCTAGACCCAGCTTGCTTTGGCTATGGTTTCGCTACTGAAGGAGCCAGTTGCATAATAGATTATGCCTTTAATAATCTCAAGTTTTCTTATCTTATTGCTAGCTGCGATGCACCACATATAGCATCTATAAAGGTAATGGAGCGATTGGGTATGACCAAAGAATCAGAGTCTGTTAAAGATGGGCTCTACACATTTTTTTACAAGTTAGAAAGTACCTGTAGTTAGTATTTTAGTAAGGACCTTCGAGCGACTACAATCGCAACAATTGTTAGCGCAGCTCCGAGAAGAAATGGCGCTCCAGGAAAATAGATAGTCAACTCGGGAGTAGTAAAATAAGCAAAAAGGCCAGTCATCAAAGGTGGTGCGAAAATAGAAGTAAAACTAGCCAAACTGGTAATTCCACCTTGCAGTTCCCCCTGCTCATTTGGCGGTACCCGGGTAGTGATTATCCCTTGCAGAGAAGGGCCCGCAAAACCACCTAGGGCATAGGGGATCATAAAAGCATACATCATCCAACCTTGATTGGCGAAAGCGAACAAAGCAAATCCGACTGCGTAGAAAGCTAAGCCAATATATACTGCATTTTTCTGACCCACCTTTGGTATTACCACCCGTATTAGCAGCCCCTGTACCAAACCCACCATTAAGCCAACAAACCCCAAAGAATAACCCACTGCTGACTCACTCCATTGGAATTTTTCAATGGTATAATAGGTCCATGTACTTTGGGTAGCATGCGATGCGGTATATATAAAGAACATAACAATGATCAATCCGCTTATTGCTGGATATTTTTTAAACTGCTTTAAGGAACCAAATGGGTTGGCCCTGCGCCATTCAAACTTTCTCCTTTTATCCTTGTCAAGAGACTCTGGCAATATAAAATAGCCGTATAACAAATTCAGAAAGGTAAGTCCGGCAGCGGCTAGAAAAGGTATCCTGGAGCCGTATTCTCCAAGTATACCTCCGATCACCGGCCCTATCATGAAACCTAAACCGAAGGCAGCTCCAATCAATCCGAAATTCTGTGCTCTTTTTTCCGGGGATGTGATATCTGCAATGTAAGCTGCTCCAGTGGTTACGCTAGCACCAAATACACCTGCGATAATCCTGCCAATAAACAACCAAAATATAGTTGGAGCAAAGGCCAGGAAAACGTAATCAATCCCAAAGCCAAGCAAGGAACCTAACAAAACTGGTCGTCGACCAAAGCGGTCACTTAATCCACCCAATACCGGGGCGAATAAAAACTGCACCACTGCATAGGCAAATAATAACCATCCACCATATCGGGCAGCCTGGCTAATGGTACCACCTATCAGTTCGGTAATCAGAGTAGGCAGAACAGGAATAATAATACCCAATCCAATTACATCGAGAAGCAGGGTGATGAATATAAAGGTTAGAGCGGCCGACCGGTCTTTAGACATAAACAGCAAAATAAAAAAATTAAACTGTCAGGTAGCTATAAGCCGAATTTTTAATTTTTAGCTACTTTCACTTTGGTTTAAGTGCCGGTTATGTGATAACTTAGATATAAATAAGAACCTATGAGAAATATTATACTGCTGTTAGCTTTCGTTATCGCAAGCACTTCAGGAATAGTTTACGGACAGGAAGTTGCCGAGCAATCTGAAGTAGAGATGAGCAATGATGGAGCAACTGATACTCTTGAAGTTCCAGACTCACTAGCCCAAGAACCGGCAAAACCCTTGACCAAAGAAGAGCAAAAAATAGCTGAATACGAAGCACTTGCAGCTGAGGCCCAGGCTGAAGCAGATATGTTGAGCGAAAAGGCAAAATCTTCCCCTGATCCCGAAGCCTATCATGAAGTAACAAAAGCCAGCCTGCAAGTCCAAAAGTATCAAGAGAAAGCCAACCAAATAAAACTCAAGCTACAAACTGCACAGCGTGCGGAGGCTCTAAAGCAGCAAAGGGCAGATAAAAAGGCGGCAAAAAAAGAGAAGAAAAAAGAGTAAAGTTCTACAAAACCGCATTTCTAAAAGCATTCCAATTGTAGTCCTGCAATACGTGATAAAGGAATGAAGGCAATCACATACTCACAGTTTCAGGGACCATTAAGCCTTGAAACACTTCCTGATCCAGATCCCATTGATGGTGCTGTGGTGGTTGAGGTTAAAGCCACTGGTCTGTGCCGCAGCGACTGGCACGGCTGGATGGGGCACGATCCCGATATCGCTTTACCACATGTACCGGGTCACGAATTGGCAGGCGTGATAAGAGCGGTTGGAAAAGGAGTTGAAAAATGGAAAGAAGGAGACAGAATAACCGTGCCCTTTGTGGGAGGTTGTGGTCACTGCCAGCCTTGCCGATCCGGGAATCACCAGGTATGCGATCATCAATTCCAACCTGGTTTTACCCATTGGGGTTCCTTTGCCCAGTACGTAGCCCTCCACCATGCGGATATTAATTTGGTATCGTTACCTGAAAGCATGGACTTCGTAACTGCGGCAAGTTTAGGCTGTCGGTTTGTCACTGCTTTCAGGGGGCTGGCTTCCCAGGCAAAACTAAGTCCCGGACAATGGGTAGCAGTTCATGGGTGTGGAGGTGTGGGCCTTTCTGCGATTATGATTGCAAGTGCGCTTGGTGCAAAGGTAATTGCTGTTGACATTGATGTCGATAAACTAAACTTTGCCATATCCTTGGGCGCGTCTGCTGTGGTTGATGCAAGTGGGTCAGCTCATGTTGTGGAGGCTGTCAAAGAGTTATCACGTGGAGGTGTACATGTTTCAGTGGATGCATTGGGCAGTAAAACAACTTGCTTTAACTCTATATCGAACTTGCGGAAAAGAGGCAAACATATACAAGGGGGCGTGATGGTTGGAGACGACTATTTGCCGCCAGTGCCAATGCACCAAATTGTCGCCGAAGAGCTGGAAGTCTTGGGAAGTCATGGAA
>JBPCUG010000722.1:0-3750 GCA_051011275.1 Cyclobacteriaceae bacterium
GCCATAGTTTCCAGAGTACATCTGATCATCACCTTTCACCTGCACCCTTACAATGATCAACTCTTGTCCTTTAAACTTCTCATCGTCCAGATCCAATTTCACCTCAGGTTTCTTAGTCTCATAGGTCTCGATCACCTCGTCATAGACGTTCTTTGCAGTAAAAACATAAGCTTTGGCACCGTCAACCGCTTCCCATCGGATCAAAGCCTGGGCGTTGAGGATCTCAGCAGAACTCGGCATCATCAAACTTATAGGCGCATCCAATATACCTCTTTCAACCGCTCCGGTTACAGTAAGATACCTTCTATGATCTTTATTAATGTCCGCAGCGTCTTCCTCGGTCATTTTATTGATCACGAAGTTGGCATATTTGCTGGCCACACTTGACCGAGTATTACCTAATCGAGTAGCTAGCTCTTTAACATTGTAGCTACCTTCATCGGTGAGTTCCATGGTCTTACCGCTCACATGCACCAATCCTAAATAAGCGTTTTGGCTTATTTTGAGTTCATCATCATCAAAAAGGGCCGTACCGGTTTTAATCGGTTCCCATTCTGATTTTGCTTGGGCTGTTTTTAAGGTATTTCCACCTTTGTTAGCCAAGACCTTAAAAACATAGTCTTGAGCCATGGTGATATTACCAGTAAAAAGCAGTACCAGTAAAAGCGCGAATCTTGATTTCATTATACTAAATATTAATTTCATCATAACACTTATATATCCCTCGAAAGTTGAAAAAGTAACCTCCTTTGTTCTTTAGAAAACAGATTTTTTATCACGCCAAAATAGATTTCCAGCGAATCTCCGGCCAGCAGTACGGCAATTATGCCTAAGGTCAGGTTCAATTTATAATTAAATAAATGAAAAACAAGTACTATAATTATCAGTAAAAGTAGTGCTTCGAGCAATTGAATTGACTTGGTCAGTCCATCATACCAGTGAGGTAATCTGCGATAAATCCAGGTGAATAGTGCCACATTTAAGAAACAAAGCACAATCCCGGCAATAACACCAGCGCCTTCACTCATAGTGTCTATATAGTCTCCATTTATGATCATTGACAATATATTGGCATGGATTACCGCTCCATACATATCCGGATTGGTTTTTCCAGCGTATTGCACGTTTACAGGGGAAAAGAACTTGTCCTCCCACGATTTATCCCAAAAATCTTCCCCCAGATAGCCCATAACGACTATTTTATCCTTTATCAGGTCAGCGGTGAAATCTTCAGAAAGTACTTGATCCCAGTCTAAAGCGAAAAACTTGCCCTTATAGGTACTGTTATCATTAAGGGCCATATTCCCTCTATAATTGATGAATTCAGTTTGATTGGTGCGGTTTAAAAAATTACTAGCCGCCGCGGAATCGTATATTTGCGCTAATTTTACGGCAAAAAAGTGCTCAGTTCCATGCTGAGTATGCTCAATTGGGGTAAATGTCCGACAAATCTTAAATTGCTCTTGTTGACTAGCGGAAGTGATTAGATTGGCAAATGCGGACTCTCCATGTTGAGTAAAGAGAGGGTGTGAGGTTTCTAACGTATCAAAGGTATTGTTACTGCCATTATAATGATTAAGCTTACTCACCATGACCAAATTTTTGGTCTCACTTAAGGCCTGGCTCAGGAGGCTATCACCAACAGGATCTTTTAAACTGCGAAAGAAAGCATCTATGCCTATTGCCTTGGGCTCATAGCGATTAATAATTTCAATTTGTTTGGCAATGCCCTCCCGATTTAGGCCGCCAATATTTACCAGGACCACGTCCTTATCAGGATCGACTAATAGCTCACTACGGATCCGGGAAAAAACGATATCGGTGACCTCAATGTCCGCCAGGGCCTCTCCAACAGGATTCAACACTTCGAAAGCGTTAAACAGTCTTCCACCGAACAAAATCAATAGAAAGATAAATACCGTACCCATCGACGTGTCCCACCAAAAACCTTTAGTGAACCGCCTTAGTTTTTGCCACATGATCGCAGTTTATCCCTATATTTAGCTGTATTTTAAAACTTTTCAAGTTATTGGTTTCACCGCTGCTTTTAAAAATTAAGCCTGCCTAATTCATCCTAATACATACCGATGCAATATAATAGGAGAAATCGCCTCAATTTGGAGGCCTATAAAGAAGGAATCCTTTCAGGTGACAAGGTGGTTTTAGGTCGTGCAATTACCTTAATTGAAAGCAGACTAAAGGAAGATCAGGATTTAGCCAGTAAGCTCTTAAGTGAGATCACTCCTCATACAGGCAAATCTATAAGGATAGGAATTACTGGCGTTCCCGGAGTAGGGAAAAGTAGCTTCATCGAGGTAATGGGGCTGCACCTGACAAGTATGGAAAAGAAACTGGCGGTGCTAGCAGTGGATCCTAGCAGTCAAATTTCCAAAGGCAGTATAATGGGTGATAAAACCAGGATGGAAACTCTAGCTAGAGACCCAATGGCATTTATTCGTCCATCAGCCACCGGTAGCTCGCTGGGCGGGGTGGCAGATAAAACCAGGGAAAGCCTTTTACTATGTGAAGCCGCCGGGTACGAGATCATTTTCATTGAAACTGTTGGAGTAGGCCAATCAGAAACCCTAGTACATGGCATGGTTGACTTCTTCCTACTGCTCATGCTAGCCGGTGCCGGCGATGAGCTCCAAGGAATTAAGAAAGGCATCATGGAAATGGCCGATCTGATCGTGATTACCAAGGCCGACGGTGAGAACCTCGCCAATGCACAAGTGGCCAAGACCGCTTATCAAAATGCGTTGCACCTATTTGCCCCGAATCCCAATGGTTGGACACCAGGTGTAGTTACCTGCTCAGCTATGGAAAACATCGGGATTGCTGACATCTGGGCAATAGTAGAAAAATATTGCCGCCAAATGAGAGATAGCGGTTACTTCAACCAAAAACGACAGAACCAAAACCTTGCCTGGATGCACGAACAAATTAGCCGAGCGCTAGAAACAAACTTCCACCAAAAGGAATCCATAAAAAAGGAACTAAAGCTTTTGGAGGAAAAAGTTTTAGAAGGAAAATGCACCGCCACCGATGGCGCTCGCCAACTGCTTGACCTGTACTTTCGCACCTAAGTCCCCTAAAATATCAACGTAGCTATCTTTTAATGATACTTCCAGCCCCGCTCGAATTCACCATTACTTTTTCAGGGTCGCCATAATATCTGATATTGCTGGCTCCTGTGGCCTTAGCTTCGATAGCCTTCGAAGCGCGAACGGAAGCTGAACCAGCCCCGCTGCTCTTTATAGTAGTCCTTTCACTACTTAGATCAGAGGCATCATATACTCCTGCGCCATTCAGTATTACATTTTGCTCTACCGCTTTTCCTTCGAGATTTGTATCCCCGGCTCCGGAAACCTCCACCTGCAGCGTTCTCGCATCCAGATCAAGATCAAGATGTCCGGCTCCGCTTATGTCCAGGTCCAGGCGATCGGTTACTATGGTGTTAGTTGATTTTAAATGACCTGCTCCACTTACGTCCAGGTGTTCTAACTCTTTTACTTGAATGTAAACATAGATCTTTTCATGGCGGTCCCATTTGAATCTTGGCCAATCCATGTAGATACGCAATATACCCCCGCTTACTTTTGTTTCGATATCCTCATGTAGATCCTCTTGCGCCTCGATGCTTAAAGAAGAAGTATTTCCTTGTTTGATCTCAACATGAAAGGCACCACCCACTTCTAAACCACTAAATGGTGGTACTTCCCGATCTCGTTTGACAGTTTGTGCGTGTAG
>JBPCUG010000723.1:0-2599 GCA_051011275.1 Cyclobacteriaceae bacterium
CCTTGTAAGCACATATGTTAGCTAGGCGTTTTCTTAGGTGATAGATATGCGGAGATCCGCTCTACTTACAAATTAAACCAATAGGTCAACTTGGCCACTAGTGCACGATTGCGAGCATCAAACTGGCTGAAGGAATCAGTCATATAATTGTCTGTATAAACCAGGAAAAAGTCGGACACTGGAGCAAATCGCCACTGAAACCGTGAATTAATATTGAGGTTGTCTTGTTGGTTGTTATACTGAATAAAGGTGGTAAAAAACACCTTTTTGCTAAAGGTCAAATCAATTCGGGGACCTACCAGCCAAATCTCCACCGGTTTAAACGGAGCATCCATATCGATGTAATCGTAATTGAAGTTAAGTGCTACCGATCCGTATGGTTGAAAGCGGTAAGTAAGGCCGCCCCCCAAACCGGCTCTGAAGCCATTATAAAACTGACCCAGCCTGGGAGAGATATCATAATAAATAGACTTCCGCTGATCAGAGGTGTACATGCCTTGGAATTCAATAAAATGATAATCAGTACCGGCTGGCAGGTAAACGCCATCCTCTTGTAATCGGGTAGGATCAAAGTCTTTAATAAGGGTCAACTGGTTTTCCGTGATTTGGGCCATGCCTCTCGTGTTATCACTTAACTGAAATTCCCACATTACGTCTATCTGCCGTTCTGTGTGGGTCCAGGGGTCTACGATCTGGTTGCCATCTTTGCCGATCTGCCAAAAGAAACGAGTATCAACGGTAAAGCTATGTTGGTTAACAAATCCCTGTGGATAAAAATAGATCTGAGCTTCTGGGCTTAAAAGCAGGTAGTCATTCCGCGGTACGAAGCCGACCTCCGCATTATAACCTTGACCGACTAATAGGTGAGCCCACTCCAAACGATATTTTCGCAACGTATACTCCAGCTGCAGGAAGTGAGTAAACGGATGGTCTTCTTTTACAGGACTAAATGCCCGATGATAGAGTGCTTTCCCGGCCCACCGATTATCAGCCGAGGCCAGGCGATATTCCAAACCAAGAACGCGATTATATTTATTAAAATCGCCTTGGCTTTCTTTGGGGTTAATAGCTTGTTTGTTTACAAAAATAAAGGAGATGTTAGAACGATTAAATACCTTTTGCTGAAGCGTACCAACAGTATAGTTGAATGAGGGTATTCCATTATTTGGTTCCTTCGCCGTTTGTGCGTTAAGAAATCCAACTCTTAGGTTTTCGTTTAGTTTACCACTCAATCTGGCTCCATAGGTAATAGCATTAGGAATATTCAATCCACTGGCAGTATCCAGGGCAATACCAATTCGGCGAGAAAAGAAGGGATTGATCCTTCGATTCCCAAAACTTCCGAACAGATCAGCGTTTTCCAGGAAGAACTGTCGTTGTTCAGGAAACAATACCTCAAAGCGAGTAAGGTTAGTTACTTGCTGGTCTACTTCCACTTGGGAGAAGTCTGGGTTGATAGTTAAATCAAGATTAAGGCCTGAAGTGATTGCTACTTTTGCATCGAGTCCAACATCCGCAGTATAGTCAGTTTTGGTTTGCTCAGCATTCTCAAAATCTCTAACTGCACCTGCAGTAGCATAAGGTATGATAGAAATATTTGTCCCTGATTTCTTTAACGGTGGATTCCAGTTAATGGCACCCATATACGAAAGGTCCATGACCAGTCGATTGCGAGGAATACGGTTCCAGCTAGACCATTCGTTAAATTGCGTATCGTTGCGATAGCAGTTGAACCGCCATTGAGAACTTCCTTCCTTGAAGCGCAAGGTCCGAAATGGCACGGCAAATTCCGCAACCCAATGATTATCATTGATCACCGCTTCACCAAACCATTTATTGTCCCATGAGCCTTGAAAGTCATTCAACTCTCGACCGCCATTGGCTACCAGTGCCTCCCTGCGTACCCCGTATGGGTTCAGACCGAAAATGAAGGCGTTGGTTTTGTCGTTGTAAGTGTCGATTACCAAAGTGATATTATCACTTCCTGTAAAGCGATAATCCCTTTTTAAAGAAGGAACCACAAAATCATTGTCATTGCTATAACAGGTAACAGCTATGTAAAGATTGTTTTCATCATAGGCCATTTGAAGTTTTGTTTGGCCCTGGGCTTTCACAGAATCTGCTGGAAACTGTTGCCAAAATTGACCTATGGATTCACTATCCTGCCAAACTGATTCACTGAGGATGCCATCTGCTTCTATGGCTTCCTCCGTAAACAGAGGGTTTATAGATAGGCCTTCGCTTTCTCCAATATGTGTTTGCCCCTGGGCCATACAGGAAACGATCAAAATCAGTCCGGCTATAGAAGGTAAGCGCTTCATGGTAAGACCTCAAAAGTAATACCGTATATAAACCGATCAAAGCAATCAGCTGACTTAAAGGCGCTTTGTATTAAGGCATCGGCTATATCTTGACTGGGTCTGCCATATATTATCATAAATTGAGGCACATGCGAATATTATTTCTACTTGCATATTGAATCCTTGTATTTTATTGGGATTAAACACCAAAATAATCTATTTTTTGTGCTGATTTATTGCCAAAGCATGAAAGCGTTTTTAGACGAAGACTTCCTTTTAGATTCACAGCCGGCTCAAAG
>JBPCUG010000724.1:0-4129 GCA_051011275.1 Cyclobacteriaceae bacterium
GGCTGCCCTACCTAAAAGTGGTCCTAGTATAGGTGAAGAAGCTCCGGATATTGTTTTGCAGGATACCACAGGTGCTAAGACGCCGCTCTCATCTTTGAAGGGCCAATATGTTCTTTTAGATTTTTGGGCATCTTGGTGCGGCCCCTGCAGACGAGAGAATCCAAATGTGGTTAAAGTTTATAATGAATTTAAGTCCAAGGGTTTTACTATATACAGTGTATCTCTTGATAATAATCGAGACAAATGGCTTGCGGCCATTGACAAAGATCAACTTGCCTGGTACCACGTTTCAGATTTAAAGGGATGGGGTAGTGATGGAGCAGCCCTCTATAGTGTTCGTAGTATTCCTTCTACCTATCTGATCGATCCGGAGGGTAAAATAATAGCCAAAAATCTACGTGGCGCTCAGCTGGCGCAAACTTTAAGAAAAACCCTGGGCGGTTCCAAATAATCTATGGGCAATAAGAAATTCAGGGTTCTCGTAGTAGATGATGAAGAAGATATTGTTGAATTACTCAGGTATAATCTCGACCAAGATGGCTATGAGGTAGCAACCGCCCTTGACGGCATAAAGGCCGTTGAGATCGCTAAGGAATTTCATCCCAATTTAATCCTTCTGGATATTATGATGCCCCATCAAGATGGGGTTGAAACCTGTAGGCAACTGAGGGAGATCTCCGAGCTGAGCGAGGCTTTTGTTATTTTTTTAACTGCTCGGTCTGAAGAGTATTCCGAGATTGCAGCCTTTGATGTGGGAGCAGATGACTACATTACCAAGCCAATAAAACCAAGAGCTTTAAGGAGTCGGATCCAGGCACTTTTCCGAAGGCAGTACCGTGAGAAAAATGAGAAGGTCATAAAAATTAGAGATTTGATGATTGACCGGTCGAGCTATACTGTAACTGTCAGGGACAAAGAGACTAACTTACCTAAAAAGGAATTCGAGCTACTTTACTTTCTAGCCCAACACCCTAAGAAAGTTTACAGCAGAGATGAGTTGCTTCAAAGGATATGGGGGCCAGATGTATATGTAGTGGCTCGCACGGTCGATGTACATATACGCAAGATCCGTGAGAAAATCGGAGATGACTACATTAGTACGGTCAAAGGAGTTGGTTATAAATTCGACCTCGAGGAATCATCTCACTGATCTTTTATTAAATTTGCCTACCGCTTGTATTGCTATTCCCATGAGAATAAATTCTTTCATCGTGAGCTTAATTACAGCTCTTTTAGGGTCTGTATTAATTACAGGTATTCTGTATTGGTTAGGGTTAGTGATCGAACCTAATTGGTGGCTTGTTGCCGTAGCTATTTTCGTGTTAGGTTTCGTTATTACTTTTGCCGTGTTGGAGCTGGTGATCTTTCGAAAGATCAGGAAAGTGATGGTCACGTTAAAATTGATCGGTGTCAAAGAGCCTGAAGAGTCGAGCATAGGTTACAATGGCGGGAGTAATTTGGATATGATCCGTGATACGATTTTATCATTTGCTCGATTCAAACAGCAGGAAATAGACCAACTTAAAAACACCGCTGAATACCGCAGGGAATTTCTGGCCGACGTCTCTCACGAACTTAAGACCCCAATTTTTGCTGCCCAAGGATTTGTCCATACACTTTTAGATGGAGCGGTGGAGGATACAACTGTTCGAAACAAGTTTCTCAAAAAAGCAGCGAAAAGTTTAGATGGACTAGATCTCTTAGTACAAGATCTGCTTACCCTTTCTCGCTTGGAAAATCGGCAGATCACCATGGATTTCGAAAATTTCAACATCTACGAATTAGCGCAGGAGGTTTTTGAGCAATTAGAGGAAAAAGCCATGGATAAAGGAATCAAGTTACAATGGGGTAGCGGCGTATTTAGGGGGATCATAGTTTATGCCGACTACCATCGCATCCAGCAGGTATTGCTCAATTTAGTCTCCAATGCAATTAACTATACTCCTTCCGGTGGTTCCGTCAATATAGATTTTGAGGTAAAAAAGGATGTGGTAGTGGTTCATGTCAAAGATACTGGTCAAGGTATCTCATCTGAACATCTTGACCGAATTTTTGAGCGGTTCTATAGAGTGGAAAAAAGTAGGGCTAAATCAAAAGACAAAAGAGGCAGCGGCCTCGGTTTGGCCATTGTAAAGCATATCTTGGAAATGCACCAATCACAAATACAGGTAAAAAGCACAAAAGGGAAAGGATCGGATTTTTATTTTGAACTTTCCAAGCAAACTGAAAGGGCATGATCGAGCAAAAAATAAAGAGGCCACGATTTGAAAGTTTGATCGTATTTGAAGATGACGATTATATTGTGATCAATAAACCGCCCTATCTTTCGTCGCTCAAGGACCGTGCAGATCCAATAAACGTCCTGGACTTAGCTCGCAATCATTGCACATCAGCCCAAGTAGCCCACCGCCTTGACAAAGAAACTTCGGGCGTCCTTGCTTTGGCAAAGCACCCCGGTGCTTACCGACATCTGACCATGCAGTTCGAACAAAGAGCAGTAGTCAAAAATTATCGGGCCATCGTGCCGGGAACCATCAGTTACAAAATGTATGAAGTTTCGGCGCAGATCAAGGTGTTGCCCAAAGGATTGGTCAGGCTGGATCCGGTTTATGGGAAACCCGCTACCACCATCTTTGATACTTTGAAAATATTTAAGAAGCATACCTTGCTTAATTGCCAGCCGGTGACAGGCCGCACGCATCAAATTAGAATTCATTTGGCCTCCTTAGGAGCGCCGATTGTGGGTGATATTGCCTATGGAGGGCGTCATTTTTTCCTTTCGGAGATAAAGCACAGATTTAATTTAAAAAAGCATACTGAGGAACTTCCTTTGATCCGCCGCGTGGCCTTACATGCCTACTCTTTGGAGTTTAATTTATTGTCAGGAGAAACACAGACATTTGAAGCTCCTTTGCCTAAGGATTTTGATGTCGTGATCAAACAACTTGAAAAGAATCTTTAAACTATACTATTAAGCCATCTGATTGGCCATAACCTGTAGAAATCAATATTTTAATGGAATTCACCCCCCTTTCGCTAATTGATCCATAAACACCTGACCAAGTATTGCTTTTCATATAATTACCTTCTATCTTTGTGACCCTTTTTGAAGGGTAGAAAAAGATCTAAAAAGCGCACAAGTGGATACATTAAGTTATAAAACCAAATCTGCCAACAAAGCCACCGTTAGTAAGGAATGGGTTGTGGTAGATGCCGAATCACAAGTACTAGGAAGGTTTTCCAGCCAAGTGGCTCGTTTAATACGCGGGAAGCATAAGCCCAATTTTACTCCCCATGTAGATTGTGGAGACAATGTAATTGTAATTAATTCTGACAAGATCAGATTAACCGGCAAAAAGTGGGATCAGAAAGTTTATATATCTCATAGTGGTTATCCAGGAGGGCAGAAATCAAAGACGGTCAAACAGATGATGGACAAGTCATCGACCAAGGTAATTGAAAATGCTGTAAGAGGCATGTTACCCAAGACCAAGTTGGGGAGAGCCATCTTCAAGAATTTATACGTGTATGAAGGTGCCGATCATCCACATGAGGCACAGAATCCAAAAGCAATAAAATTTTAAAGACTACAAATGGAAGTTGTCAATACTATAGGTAGAAGGAAAACCTCAGTAGCCCGTATTTATGTAAAAGCCGGGAAAGGGAATATGGAAATAAATAGCAGATCCCTGGATACTTATTTCCCCTCCCCGATCTTACAAACAATCGTTAATCAACCTTTGGTGCTGACTGAAAACGTAGGCAAGTATGATATCAAAGTAAATGTTGGTGGTGGTGGTCCCTCAGGGCAGGCAGAAGCTGTGAGACTTGCAGTTTCAAGAGCACTTTGTGAATTGGATGCTGAGAATCGTATCGCTTTGAAAAAAGAAGGTATGCTCACTAGGGATCCAAGAATGGTAGAAAGAAAGAAATACGGAAGAAGAAAGGCCAGAAGAGCTTTTCAATTTAGTAAACGTTAACAGAGCTTATATCCAACTTTTTAATGGCGAAATTAGAATACAAAGATTTATTGGAAGCAGGTGTCCACTTTGGTCACCTAACCCGTAAGTGGGATCCCAGAATGGCCTCATATATCTTTATGGAGCGTAATGGCATCCACATTATCGAT
>JBPCUG010000725.1:0-5776 GCA_051011275.1 Cyclobacteriaceae bacterium
CGTTTGGCTCATCCACTATTACGGATTGGAACCTACGCTCCAGGGCCTTGTCCTTTTCTATATATTTTTGATACTCCTTCAATGTGGTGGCTCCGATTGCATGCAACTCTCCACGAGCCAAGGCCGGCTTCAGCAGGTTGGCGGCATCCATTGCTCCTTCACCACCAGCTCCCGCACCGATCAAAGTATGGATCTCATCAATGAACAAAATAATCTCTCCATTGGAGTCTGTTACCTCCTTTATCACCGACTTTAAGCGCTCTTCAAATTCACCTTTGTATTTGGCACCGGCAACCAAAAGGCCCATGTCAAGCGAGATCAAGGTTTTAGATTTAAGATTCTCCGGTATGTCGCCATCAACTATACGCTGAGCCATCCCTTCGACAATAGCGGTTTTACCCACACCAGGTTCCCCCAATAGCATGGGATTATTTTTTGTCCGCCTCGATAGGATTTGAAGCACCCTGCGGATCTCATCATCTCTACCAATCACGGGGTCGATCTTGCCCTCTTGAGCCATCTTATTCAAGTTCTTTGAATATCGCTCTAATGACTGGTATTTAGCTTCGGCGTTTTGATCCGTTACCGACGCACCGCCTCTTAGTTCTTTAATAGCCGCGATAAGATGTTTCTTGTTGAAGCCAACGTCTTTCATCAGCTTGGCCACCTTATCCTTTCCCTCCATCAGGCCCAGTAAAATATGCTCAATTGCAATATATTCGTCCTTGAATTCTTTAAGTGAATTAGTTGCTTTGGTAAGAGCAGCGTGTGCATCGTTTGACAAATAGGGTTGTTGCCCACTTACCTTTGGATAGCCATGAATTACTTCATCCAATTTACTTTCTAGTATTCCCTGGTTTAGAGATAGTTTCTTATTGAGAAACCCGATCACATTTTCGTCGCTCTGCAAAATAGCCTTGAGTAGATGCCCGGGTTCAATAGCTTGCTGCTGATTACCACTAGCAATCTCAGCTGCCTTTTGAATGGCTTCCTGAGACTTTATAGTATAATTGTTCAGATTCATTTTCTCTTCGTTTTTTGTTTGCCCTTGCTGATTTCAAACTCAAAACATCAAATGCTAAGCCAAGGTGTAAAACGTAGGAAATGCTGCAATTATGACAGGAGTAAGGACAGATTCTTATAAGAATAAGACAATTTGGCGGAGTATGTTAAAGGAGGCCTGCCCCGATCGCCTTAGCTAGAGCAGTGGGATCGTATAAGTGTGTGGTATTGGTCAATTGCAGAATGATCTGGTCTCCCGGTCTGGACAGTGTTAATCAATTGAAAGCCCTGTTTGCATCACTAAAATTTGGTGATAGGAGTAAAAAATAAGATGGGCATAGTCTAAATAAAGATAATTGTACGGTCATAGCTTTTAGTTTAAAACTTACCATTAAATTATCAACCGATTCTCAATATGGATATTGTATAAATATGAAAAAACAAGACCGCCGCTCGTTCCTAAGACAATCCACCGCTTTTACTGCATTGGCCGGGACTTCCATCTTGCCCGTAGCTTGCCAATCGGAGAAGGCCTCCTCAGTAGTGGAAGCTCCATATATAAACTATAACAATACTTATGAGTGGAAGATGGTTACCACTTGGCCGCCCAATTTTCCTGTAGTGGGGGAAGGTTGCAACCTATTTGCCCAATGGGTTGAAGCCATGTCTGGCGGTCGAATGAAGATCAGAGTATATGGAGGAGGAGAATTGGTGCCTCCCTTGGAAGGATTTGAGGCCGTTAGCAATGGCGCGGTAGAACTTGGACATGGCGCTGGTTATTACTGGGCTGGCAAGGTACCAGCAGCACAGTTCTTTACTGCGGTACCTTTTGGTATGAACGCCCAGCAAATGAACGCGTGGATAATCTCCGGAGGAGGTGCTGCATTGTGGGAGGAGGTTTATGATCGTTTCAATCTTCTTCCCATGGCTTGTGGCAACACTGGAATGCAAATGGGTGGTTGGTTCAATAAAGAGATCAATTTGGTCACCGATCTTCAAGGGCTAAAAATGCGTATCCCGGGATTAGGCGGGAAAGTGCTAAGTAAAGCAGGAGGAACTGCGCTATTGGTCTCAGGCGGAGAAATATATACCAATTTGGAGCGCGGTGTAATAGATGCTACCGAGTGGATCGGACCCTACCACGACTACAAAATGGGATTCCATCGGGTGGCCAAGTATTACTACTATCCAGGATGGCATGAAACAGGCCCTGTATTGGAATTGATGATCAACAAACCGAAATTTCAGCAACTACCATCTGATCTACAGGAAATCTTGCGTACCGCAGCGATGCGATCGAACAACTGGATGCTGGCTGAGTTTGATGCACAAAACTACATTTATTTGAACAAGCTCATCAATGAGGAAAAAGTTGATGTGAGGCCCTTTCCAGACGAAGTGTTAGATGAATTAAAGTTGTACACAAAGGAAGCGATTGATGAACTGGTTGCCAAGGATGCAGAAAGCAAAAAGGTTTTCGAAGCTTACCAACAATTCCGGTCTGGACTGGAACCATGGTCAGCAATTAGTGAAAAGGTGTTCTATGAAAAGTTTGTTGGCGAATAGACAAATATGCCCTTCAGTAATATTCCTCATTTTGGGTCGTTTGAAGATTAAACCCGCTAATTATGCCCTCCTTACTCTTTTTTGATGATTGGATAAACAATCTGCCGCGCCAAATCAAATTTATTGAGTTCTATCAATTTAAGAAGTTGCTTCCGCTACTATTTATATTTTCTCTTTGTGACACACCTTCCTATAGTCAAGGTAGCGTTTCCTGCGAGCAACTCACAGCATTTGATTTTTTACTGATCGCTCCCGATGCTGCCGCTGCCGGCAGAGGAGAAACCGGCGTGGCAACAAGTGCTGATAATAATAGTGGTTATTACAACATGGGCAAACTGAGCTTTAACCAATCCACTGGTGGTGTATCTCTTTCCTACACCCCTTGGCTAAAGAAGATCTTTGACGGTGCCTCCCTTTCTTATCTGTCAGGGTTCTGGAAGCCAACTGATGAACAAGCAATATCTGCTGCCATTACATATTTTAACCTTGGTAACTTACAGGATAATAGTGGCCTTGCCGGCGGCAATAATCGGTCCTTTGCTTTGGGGTATTCTCGTAAAATTGGAGACAAAGTGGGCATTGGCCTAACTGCAAAATACACACAAGCGGATTATAATTTTGACGGCTCAATAAATTCTGCAGGCTTTAGTCCCGACAATAGTGTTGCATTTGACCTGGGATTTTATTACCAAAACGATTTCAAGCAGCTGGAAAACTGGCAATACTCAATTGGGATAGCTGTTTCAAATATTGGCTCCAAAGTTGACGTTGCCAGTTCAGGAGTGGGAGACTTTTTATCTACTAATCTTCGGCTAGGAGGAGCTGTCGAATGGGCCTCGCCAAATGACTACGTTGTAACCTGGGCCATTGACCTAAACAAGCTTTTGGTTCCTTCTTGCACAAACGGATTCTCCACCAGATCAGCAGCAGGTGGGATGTTGCACTCTTTTGGTGATGCTCCTGGTGGTTTTAGTGAAGAATTACAAGAGATTATTTTAAATACCGGGTTGGAAATTTGGGTAAGCCAAACCCTTGCTGCCCGCATTGGCTACTCACATCAAAGTCGTGATAAAGGCCAGCAAACCTATTTTACCATGGGGCTGGGTGGACACCTTAGCTCCTTCACTGCAGATTTGGCCTATTACTTGCCACGAGATAGCAATCACCCGTTTAGAGAAACCTTAAGGTTTAGTTTGGGATTTGAATTAAACTAAATGAGTAGAATAAAATAGGTCTACAATCCACCGTCAATGGTCCACAGCACTACCCGACAGTGGTCGGGGGTCAGTCGACTGTGGACTACTTACTCATCACTTCCGGTAACCAAGTAACTATTTCCGGAAACATGATCACCAATACCAAAAAAAGTAATTGAATTATCACAAACGGCACTATACCTCTATATATATGTGATGTCTTGACCTCCGGTGGCGCCACACCTTTTAGATAAAAAAGCGCAAATCCAAATGGCGGAGTTAAAAAGGAAGTCTGCAGATTCAGTGCTAATAAAATCCCTACCCATAAAAGATCTATTCCCAAGGCAATGAAAATTGGAGTCACCACCGGAACGATGATAAAGGTAATCTCAATAAAGTCGATAAAGAAGCCTGCAATAAAAACGGCTATCATAACCAAGGCCAAAAAGCCGTGTGGACCTAATTGGGCAGTTTCGATCAGCTCAATTAAATAGCGATCGCCGCCAAGTCCTCTGAAGACCAATGAAAAGGCCGTCGCCCCAACGAGGATAATGAATACCATCGAGGTGATATGTGTGGTTTCTTTCATTACCTCTTTTAAAATCTTCAGATTGAACTTCCCTTGGATCACGGTAAGAAGTGTTGCACCTATGGCACCAACCGCAGCTGCCTCAGTTGGTGAGGCAATACCTGCAAAGATCGAACCCAGTACCGCTACTATAAGCAAAAATGGTAGTAGAAAGGCTTTAAAAATACGGCCGAACATACCCTTTTGCCTAAATTCAGTCAATGCTTCCACCGGCATACTTGGTACCGCTTCCGGGCTTGCCATTGCTAGTACTCCAATGTAGGCTAAATAAAGTGTTACTAAAGCTAAGCCGGGAATCACTGCAGCAGTAAACAAGTCTCCTACAGATACGCTTAGTACACTTCCCAATAATACCAACACCACCGAAGGTGGAATGATCTGCCCTAAAGTACCTGAAGTGGCGATCGTACCGCTAGCTAGAGCCGGACTGTAACCCCGCTTGAGCATAGTTGGCAAACTTATCAAACCCATGGTAATCACGGTTGCTCCTACTATACCGGTGGAAGCGGCCAAAAGAGCCCCCACTACAACCACTGAAATTGCCAGCCCACCCCGAAGCTTGCCAAAAAGCAAAGCCATGGTTTCCAAGAGGCTTTCAGCAATGCGTGATTTTTCCAACATCATCCCCATGAAGACAAATAAGGGCACCGCCATTAGCACATAGTTGCTCATGGTACCGTAAATACGGAGAGGTAACAAATAAAAAAAATCAGCACCAAAAAATATTAGGCCGAAGATCACAGAAATGCCTCCTATGGTAAAGGCCACTGGATAACCAGCCAACAACAAGAGAAATACCAATCCGAAAAGAAGTATGGGCAGGAATTCCATTAGACTATCGGAGTTGTTGGGGAACGATCAGTAAGGGTAATAATCGATTTCATGATCCAGGCCATTGCCTGAAGAAAGACAAATGCAAAACCTACCGGGATCACGGATTTGATCAGGAAACGTGCCGGTAACCCTCCGGGATCGGGAGAGGTTTCCTGAAGACGAAATGAATTGGCCGCAAAATCAAATCCGGATTTAATAATTATCAACGAAAGTGGGACCAGGAATAAGAGAGTCCCAATCAGATTGATCCAGGCTTTTTGTTTTTTCGACAAGCGATGATAAAACACATCAACGCGTACATGGCGGTCGTGCTTTAAAGCATATCCTGCTCCCAGCAGGAAGATCATCGAGAAAAGATGCCACTCCAATTCGTATATGCCAGCTGAACTGGTATTAAAAAAGTAGCGCATGATCACATCATACCCGATCAAGAGCACCAGGAAAGCAGTGAGCCAGGAAACGATCATTCCCAATCGCTCGGTAAGCCAATCAACTCCAGCAATATAATATTTGAATAGCCTGATCATTGTTTCCGGTCTAATATAAGGTAATTTTTCAAAGTTTAGACCGCCCCATTTCCTATCTTTGC
>JBPCUG010000726.1:0-7130 GCA_051011275.1 Cyclobacteriaceae bacterium
AGTACGATTTTAAGCCACTTACCGATGTACATCTTGAAACTGTCATTGGTGGCAAGCAAACGTTAAAGTCACGGCTTAAAATTTTGTTGTTTATCGGGTTTTTGATCTTTTCTATTGCCTGCATAAACTACACCAACCTCAGTACCATACAGATCATCACCAGAGCTAAAGAAGTAGGCATCAAAAAAGTAACTGGTAGTTCTATCTCCAGGCTTTTCTTAAATGCATATCTTGAGACCACACTGATTGTTCTTCTTGCACTCTTTTTGGGAGGGCTCCTGATGGTTTGGGCGTTGCCATACTTCAATGATTTAACAGGAAGAGCGCTGTCATTGCATTTCTTCAACAATCCCTTATTACTGTACGGATTCCCTGTGGCTTTGATAGTTGCAACATTGGTAGCCGGTACTTATCCAGCGGCTAAACTGGCAAAAATTTCCCCAACCACTGCCTTCAAAGGGTTGATCCCTCAGAAGTCACGATCATTTTCTTTTAGAAATGCGTTGATTATAGGGCAATTTGTAGTGTGTATCGCGATGATCTGCATCACCCTCTTATTTTCAAAGCAGATTAGCTATATATCGAGCCAACATTTGGGATTTGATCCCGATCAGATCTTAGTAATCAAGGATGCTTTTCTTGCAGAGACTGCCCCTTTTAAGCAAGCAGTGCTCAACATTCCATATGTTGAAACGGCAAGCTACTCTAATACTATTCCCGGCCGTCACTATAATGATCAAGGCATTCATATTAAGGGTACCGCACCTTCCTCCCAACACGCACACGTTTTCAAGGGTGATTACGAACTAAAAAATATCTTTAACCTCGAGCTGGTGTCAGGTCGCTGGTTTTCCGAAGATATCGAAAAAGATAAAGCCACCTGTATTCTCAATGAAACTGCTATTAAAACTTTGAATATTGAAGACCCATTAAACACCATCCTAGACGATGGATCATGGTCGTATGATAGTGTTGATGAAGTGCGCATTATTGGAGTAGTAAAAGACTTTAATTTTAAGTCATTACAATGGCCTATTGAGGCGATGCAAATTTATCCCCGGTCGGAAGAGCAATTCTATGACGGCCAATTTCTCACTTTGCAAATTGCCCAAACCGATTATCAACAAGTGATAACTCAGGTGAAAGCCATTTGGGACCAGCAAACCGGAAATTTACCTTTTGAGTATTTCTTTTTAGATCAGGACTTTAATAAAAATTATCAAGAAGAAGCACAGTTGCGAAAGATATTTCTATGGTTTTCTCTGCTAGCGATTTTCGTAACTTGTTTAGGACTTCTTGGCCTCAGTTCTTTCCTCATCCTGCGCCGTACCAAGGAAATTGGAATAAGAAAGGTTAACGGTGCGAATGTTCCGCAGATCATAAGAATGCTCAACTATGATTTTATCAAATTGGTAATTATTGCCCTTGCTATTGCCACACCGGTAGCCTACTTAGTAACCAGCAGATGGTTAGAGAGTTTTGCCTATAAAACCAGCCTTAGTTGGTGGGTATTTGCCCTAGCTGGCGCATCTGCAATATTGATAGCTTTATTCACTGTAAGCTGGCAAAGTTGGAAGGCCGCGGTTCGAAATCCAGTGGATGCACTGAGGTACGAATAATTCACAATATGACCAATAACTAATCAACTATGCTCCGTAACTATTTTATCACCGCCTTAAGATTGTTCCGCAAGCACAAGCTTTTCACCTTTATCAATGTGCTAGGGCTGACCTTGGGCCTAGGTTGCAGCTTAATGATTTTTCTTTGGGTACAAGATGAAATGGGTTATGATCGGTTTCATACAAATTCCGAACACCTATACCAGGTAATTCGTGAAGAGGTATATAATAATGGAACCTACGAGTACCTAACCGCAACTCCGGGACTAATGGCACCGGCTCTAAAACAAGACTACGCGGAAATCGTCAATACCTGCCGCCTTGGTTGGCTAAACGATTTTAGCGTACGCTATAAGGATAAACTAGTCAAGCAAACTCCCCGGTATGTTGACGGATCCTTTTTCTCCATGTTCAGCTATCGACTATTGAAGGGGGATGCTGAGAGCATATTCGCTCACCCGGATGAAATGGTGATCACAGAAAGCATGGCCAAAAATATCTTTGGTAATGAAGACCCTTTAGGACAGGTGTTAGAAGTAAAGGACCCGGACTTTACCTACAGCTTAAAGATAACTGGTGTACTTGAGGATTTTCCAGGTAACACTTTTGTAAATGACATTGATTTCTTCATTCCTTTTGCAGCCTTTGCCAAAAATAATCCCTGGGTTGAAGGATGGGATGCCAATGTGGTTGAGCTAATGGTACAGGTAGCACCAGAAACCAAAGTGGAAAAGTTGAATCAATCAATTGGAGATATAATTAAAGAAAATTCTGATAATGAGCAATACGAAATCTATTTGCAGCCTTTTGGTGAAAGACACCTTTATGGCTCCATAGAACCGGTTAGAAAGGCTAGTGGCCGGATTGTTTATGTGAGGTTGTTTTCCGTAATAGCCTTGTTTATTCTGGTTATTGCCTGTATCAATTTCATGAATCTTACTACCGCCAGAAGCTCTACTAGAGTGCAAGAGGTAGGGGTGAGAAAAGCAATTGGCGCGGGTAGAAAAAACCTGATAGGGCAGTTTATGTCAGAGGCAATCTTACTTACTTTGGTGGCCTTGGTTATAGCCCTGGTTATTTCGATATTGTTTTTGCCAAATTTTAACCAGCTAACAGGTAAAGATATTCAAATACCTTGGGATCAGCCTTGGTTTTATTTTACACTCACACTAATCTTACTTTTAGCGGCAGCCTTTGCCGGTGGCTATCCTTCATTATACCTATCTGCATTTAAGCCCGTGAAAGTATTAAAGGGTCAGAGTATCGGCTCCGGGGGTACACCACCCATTAGAAAAGTACTAGTGGTTTTTCAGTTTACCCTTTCCATTATTTTGATGATTGGGGCATGGGTAGTATACCAGCAGATACAATATTTCAAAGATAAGAATATCGGGCTGGAGAGAGAGAATGTTATTTATTTTCAATCAACTCAGGAGATCAAGAGGAATCAGGAAATTTTTGCCTCCAGGCTTACCGATAATCAGTCAGTTCAGTCAACTAGCTATTCATTATTCCTTCCCACAAACGTTCAGCTAAGCACCAGTTCTCCTTCCTGGACCGGTAAAGCTGAAGAGGACGAAGTCGAATTCCAGATTTTATTTACAGGAATGGATTTTTTGGAAACCATGAAAATCAAATTAAGGGAGGGGCGGGATTTCTCTTCATTGGCAGACAGTTCCAAAATTTTGATCAATGCCGCTGCTGCCGACCTCATAGGAAATGAGCAATTAGTTGGAAAGCCAGTTACCTTTTGGGATGGGAAATTTGACGTGATTGGAGTCTTTGAGAACTTCAATTCTCGAACGTTGCATGGGCCCATAGCTCCAATGATCATTACCATGTTTCCTGCTTCAACAGAATATGTGCTCATGCGCTCGGCTCCCGGCCAGGCCTCCAAAGCCATCTCTGAGGCAAAGAGTCTGTTCGAAGAATTTTCGCCGGACGATTCTTTCGATTATCATTTTCTGGATGAAACATACCAGTCTTCTTACCAAAGCGAGATGCTGGTGGGAAAATTGGCTAATATCTTTACGGTTTTAGCTATTGTTATCTCTTGCCTTGGTTTATTTGGTTTGGCGGCATTTAATTTTGAGAGAAGGAAGAAAGAAACTGGCGTAAGAAAAGTGCTAGGAGCCAACATTACCCAAATTCTCTACCTCTTTAGCAGGGAATCTTTGCAAGTGATACTTTGGTCGTTGTTACTGGCTGGTCCAGTGTCCTGGTGGTTGAGTACCCGGTGGCTCAAACAATTTTATTATCACACCGAATTTCACTGGAGCATTATACTTATTGTTGGAATCGTGGCTCTGTTGATCGCGCTATTAACCGTGGGTTGGCATGCTATGAGAGCGGCAAAGGAGAATCCGGTTAAAGCGCTACGCTATGAATAGCCATTAAAAGAAAGACTATGCTACGGAATTATATTTTGATCGCCTGGCGGAATCTATGGAAACGGAAAGGTTTTTCTGCCATCAATATCCTTGGTTTGGCTGTTGGTATCGCTTCTTGCCTATTGATATGGAACTATGTACAGTTCGAGTCTAGCTACGATAATTTTCATCCGGAGGTTCAAAACCTCTACAGGGTCAATCAAACTAATATCTGGGATCCTAACGGAGGTATCATGGGTTCAACAGTTGTTCCTCTAGCGCAGACACTATCGGATAATTATCCGGAAGTAGAGGAGGCCTTAAGAATTAACACACCTGGCACAAGTATTATTCGTGCCAATGACCCTGATGGTACCATAATGGCTTTCAATGAAAATAACATATTAGCCGCCGACTCGAACTTTTTTTCCTTTTTTGGTTATCAACTTCAAGATGGTGACCCAAACACAGCCTTAGTGGGCAAGAATAAGGTTGTATTGTCGCCCGAAGCCGCAAGTAAATTCTTTGGAGATGGATCATGTCTGGGTAAAATACTCTTGTACGGTGAGGATCGAGTACCCCTGCAAATAACCGGCATAACAAAAGAACAACCCTCCAATGCACATTTTCATTTTGATTTCTTGCTATCCTTGCATACCAATCCAAATATTAAACAGTTCGAATGGAGCTGGATATGGAGCCAGGTAGTAACCTATGTGAAACTTGCCCCTGAATCAAACGTTACCGCCCTAGAAGAAAAGTGGAAGTCGCTGGCTAAGCAATATACAGGTACCACGTTTGCCCGACTTGGCATGGATTACTCTGACTTTGTTGAGAACGGTAAATGGGAATTTTATTTACAGCCTGTTCGCAGTATTCATTTGCATTCATTTGGCATCGGCAATCGCCTGGGACCAATCAGTAACATCACATATATCTACATTTTCAGTATTACAGGATTTTTACTCTTGATTATCGCCGCAATTAATTTCATCAATTTATCCACGGCCAGAGGAGCAACCCGAGCCATGGAAGTGGGGGTGAAAAAAGTGCTTGGTGCTAGGCGCCGTTCCTTGGTGCTGCAATTCCAGATAGAGTCGCTTTTAATTGTGTCAATCGCAGGTTTGATCGGGCTGGGAATTATGGAGTTGTTCAATTGGGCTATGTTGCACATACTTCATTTACAGATCCCCTTTGTTTTATGGGGAAATGGTCTCCTTTTTTGGGCACTTCCTCTGATTGCCCTGATAGTGGGTATCTTCGCCGGTATTTATCCCTCTTTTTATCTCACCTCTTTTAGCCCCATCAAAGTACTAAAGGGGAAATTAGGCTTGGGACATGGCAGTAGTGGTTTGCGCAACGGACTTGTGGTATTTCAATTTGCTATGGCCATTGTACTTTTTGCCAGCACCGTGTTGGTTTACCAGCAATTGCAATATGTGGTTAATAAAGATCCGGGTTTTACCAAGGATAATTTGCTGGTGGTCAACCATGCCGAAAAGTTAGGTAATCATTTGGATGCCTATCGAGATGAGACCCTTAACTATTCAGGAGTGATGAGTGCTTCTATTGCTATGGAGGTTCCCGGCAGGGGCAGTTATGAAGAAATCTTCTATAGGGAAGGTAGCGATACCCAGGTACCTATTTCCCAGGTAAAGATTGATGAGCATTTCATTAAGACTATGGATCTTAAGCTTCTAACTGGTAGATCCTTTGAAATTGGGCGAGCTTCGGATCATCGAGGAGCTGTATTAAATGAAACTGCTGCTAAACTTTTAGGGTGGGATGCCGAGCAAGCAATTGGAGGGCGAGTGATCTATGCGGGTGATGACCTTGAAGGACCACTTGAGGTGATAGGAGTGGTTAAAGATTTTCATTTTCAGTCCTTGAGAGAAAATATTGCACCATTGATCTTTTTAAATGTCTACTCAAGAATGTGGGGTGATCAGCGGGTGCTGGCGGTAAAATTTAAATCTGGGCAGTCCGATCAACTTGTTCGGGAACTGGAAGCTTCCTGGAACCAATTAACAGAAGCCACTCCCTTTGAGTACTCCTTTTTTAAAGAGGAATGGGAGCGGGAATACGAATCTGAAGCCCGCTTGGGAAGCCTTTTTGGATTCTTTACCATGCTGTCAATGTTGATAGCAATGGTCGGTTTGATTGGGTTAGTATCTTACTCTGTTGAGCAGCGTAGAAAGGAAATTGGTATTAGAAAAGTGCTTGGAGCCAGCGTATTAAAGATCATTGCGATGATGAACCGCCAGTACATCAAACTTATAATCATAGGTTTGATTTTGGCCACTCCAATTGCCTGGTGGGCGCAGCACCAATGGTTGGAGACCTTTGCTTATCATGTAAGAATTAGTCCATTGGTATTCGTGTTTGCCGGAACTGTCGCTTTGCTGTTGGCTTTGATCTGCGTAGGTTATTTGTCACTAAGAGCAGCTGTGGTCAATCCTGCTACAGTGTTAAAAGATGAATAGGGATTATTGCTAAATCTGACCATAATAACATGAATAACTAAGGAATTATGTTAACAAACTATTTCAAAATCGCCATAAGAACATTAAACCGTAACAAGACCTATGCCTTGATCAATATTCTCGGGCTAACAATTGGTATCACCTGTTCATGTTTATTGTATTTATTCATCAACGATGAACTAAGCTACGATGCATTCCACAACCAATCGGATAAACTATTTCGTGTAATTGAGGTGGACAGACAAGGCGATAGTGAGAGATATTTTGGTCAAACCGCACCCCCGGTAGGCGAGGCTTTAGTAAAAGACTATCCCGAAGTGGTAGCAACCACAAGACTCTTCCAGCCAATTGGTCATATTGATACGGAATGGAAAGGAGAGAGGATGCAGGAGCGAAGCTACTATATGGTAGAATCCAATTTCTTTCAGCTTTTTAATTTCGATTTCGTTAACGGCAATGCCATCGACGCTGTTTCACAAGCCAATTCGTTGGTTATGACAGAAAGCACCGCCCAGAAATATTTTGGAGATCACAATCCTGTGGGAGAAGTGATGCAATTCCAAAATTTTGACGATGCCACCGTTGCTGCGGTAGTCAAAGATCTGCCATCAAATTCTCATTTACAATTTGACTTGCTGATTACCGGCAATGTAATGGAC
>JBPCUG010000727.1:0-3916 GCA_051011275.1 Cyclobacteriaceae bacterium
CTTCCCCGACAAACTATTTGCATCTTAGCTGGCTTTGGTATGTTGAAGCATTGGATGAAAACCGTTCCAGATTTATTTCTAGAAACAGGGTGGACTATGCCCCCTTTTTCAAAAACAAGTTGGCTTTTGGGCCTTTCACTGAGCCAATAGTTTTTGCTATGGACCGTAAAATGTGCCTTGGTATTAAGAACCGGGCGGAGCGCCTTTATGATAGTGAAATTATCAACCGCAGTTCCTAACTTGGAATTTTGGTTCATAGTGGTCAATATAAAACCATGTTCAAATTCTTAGACCTTCTACTCCAAACTATAGGCGACCAGATAATCACCCAGTTGGGTACCGAGCTTTCCATGGCCCCCAGCGGCAATGACTACATACTGCCTCCCGTCAACTTGATAGGTCATGGGTGTCGCCTGGCCTCCCGCAGGTAGGGGTTGCGCCCATAATAGATCGCCAGTCTCGGTGCTAAAAGCACGCAGGTGCCCGTCCATCGTTGCTGCTATGAATACCAGACCCCCGGCGGTAGTTATGGCTCCACCGAGGTTTAATGAGCCCCATTTTTCCGCTTCTGGATATTTTTCCGGATCCATCATGATTCCCAGGGGTACTTCCCATTTCAATTTGCCACTTAGCATATCTACCGCCACCAAGGTTCCCCATGGCGGGGGCGTCTGCATCATAAAGCCGTCAGGCCCTGCGGTAAAAAGATAGTCCCTTGACATTAGATAAGGTGTGCCTTCCTGCCTGCCAATTTCAGCTCTTGGTTTTTTCTCATTGATCGATTTTGGGCTGGCTTCTTTTCTTGGATGTAGACCTATTATTGCAGCCAGCCTATTTGTGTTGGTGACCAATAATTTTCGCTCCGGGTCGAAACTTGCCCCGCTCCAATTCATGCCTCCCACATTGCTCGGAGTTATAATCGAACCTTGCAGGCTTGGAGGAGTGAAAATACCGTGATTTATGAGTTTGCCAATCCGATCCTTGGCCTTCTGTTCGTACTCGGGAGTAGGCCCCCACGCATCCTTTATGGATAACTCCCGCAATCCAAACGTTGGCAGTACTGTCGGGAAGGGCTGGGTGGGGGAGGTCTGCTCCCCCGGAATGTCGGACTGAGGAACGGCGCGCTCTTCAACGGGGAAAATCGGTTCCCCCGTTGCTCTGTCAAAAGCGAATATATGTCCCATTTTAGTGACCACAACCACCGCAGCAATTTGCTTCCCATCCTTCTCCAAATTTAGAAGTAAAGGTTGTGCAGGAAGGTCGTAGTCCCAGATGTCGTGGTGCACGGTTTGAAAGTGCCAAACCATTTCTCCGGTAGAAGCTTGTATAGCCACTAACGAATTCGCGTAGAGGTTATCCCCCTTTCGCTCCCCGCCGTAATAATCGGGACTAGGACAAGAAGTAGGTATAAATACAAGGTCACGTTCAGGGTCAGAGGATAAGGGTGCCCAGGCATTGGCCGCCCCGGTTCGATGCGCTTTGGAGCCCTGCCAAGTATCATATCCGGGATCGGTAGGCTTTCTTTGTATTGGGTCCCATGACCAAACCAAAGCACCGGTTCTGGCATTGAAGGCCCTTATCACTCCCTTCGGATAATCAAATCGTTGATTATCTCCCATAGTGGAACCAATAACAATGAGATCGTTGATTACAGCAGGCGGTGAGGTGACCTGAATGCTACCCACCCCTTCGCTCAAGTCCATCATTCCGTTTGTACCGAAATTGGAAATGGGCTTACCCGATTTTGCGTCCAATGCAAAAAGTCTTCCATCAATGGTTCCAGCAAGAATGCGCATATAACCGGGATCTTCCGGTTTCAATTCATCGTCGATCCATTTTGACACGCCTCTGGAGGTCACCTCTGAATAATCTCCTCGAAGGTTTATTTTTGGGTTAAAGGTCCATATTTCCTCTCCTGTAACCGCATTGAGGGCAATAATTCGATTTGTAGGGGTGCTCAGATAAAGTATTCCGTCAATCATTATTGGAGTAGCTTCGAAAGCTGCTTTAGAAACTAGCTCGGTTCCTTCGTAGGTCGTCAATTCCCCTGATTGATAAGTCCATACAGGTTTAAGTCGACTTACGTTTTCAGCATTTATCTGATCCAATGGTGAGTAGCTGATTCCTCCGGGGTCGTTTCCATAATTTGCCCATTGGCCCGATGCGAAGAATTGAACCTCTCTTTCGGCATTGGTCGACTTTTTCTCCTGGGCGTTTCCTTGGAGGTACCCAAAAAGGATTAGTAAGATAAAGACCGGTTTTTTCATTTCTAAGGGTATTTTAAGAGTTCTCTGAAATTAACTTGAGAAGGTTATTCGATCGTCAATTCTTCATTGATCAATGCCGTAAGTTCTTCTATTTCTCGAATAGCCTGATTATAAGTGTCATCTTTTTCCTCCATAACCTGCATAAGGGCTAGGGTGAGGTTTTGAAATTCAAAGGTATACAGTACCTCCGGTTTTTGAATTTTTGACGTGGACCACTTTATTGAATTCATTACACTTGGGGCCACATATCTCATCAAGACGTCATAGTGAATATTTTCCATTCTGTTGATATGCATATATATTTCCTCCAGCTCTCGGGTGCCGTTGATTATCTTATCGTTATGAAGGAGTTTTATTTCCCCACTGTTTACCATGGTCTCATAGATATTGCCCTGACGGTCAAAATCTGAGTATTCGGTAAGTTTTTTTGCTATAAGTCCAAGGGTATCTAGTTTGCTTTTATCATTTGACTCAATAATCTGGTTGGCATATTCAAATTGAACCATATGGCGATTATTATAATCTAGTTGACCTTGAATTAATTCTTTGTCATCCGTGATCTGATCCCTGATATTCTCGTAGTATTTAATTTCGGCCGCCCTATTTATTCGATTGTCATTCCAATCACTCAGTTGAAAGGCCAGAGTGATTCCGATCATGACCAATAGAATTTCTCCAATGGCATAGAGAAGGTACTTCTTAAGTTTTCCTTTGCTGATCTGGTTTTGTCTAAACTTTCTAAATAACTTCATCTTTCCGGCGTATAAACTCGAAGTATCTTTTAAGACAAGTTGAGGGGGTAAGCGTAATGAATTTACAAAAGTGCTTTGGGCTACCCAAGTTTTCTTGACTAGTTTCTTATTCTTTCCAGTACGACTTTTAGAAAACCTGTTGGGATCTTGCATAAAAAAGGGATACATTGATGAAGTGTATCCCCTTTTCCATTCTGTGTTTCTACGGTCGCCTATTGAAGGCTAAACCGATGGTTTGCCCAACGGATTCTTTTGCTATCCCTTAAATTGGACAGTAGGGCGAACCTTCTCGATTCCATTGGATATTGATTGATGAAAGTTTTCATGTGCTGTTCGTTTGATGATGATGATGTACTGTCAATACCGTGATTAGCGGTTAAAGTTCCTGTACTGTGCCCATTGCGCCCTTTTACTGCCGCTTAAGGTTGAGAAGTACTGTCCTGTTCTTGATTCTGTTGCTGTTCTGTTGTTTGTTGCTTTCATGATTTTATATTTTAATGTTGTTTATAATTTTATGATGGTACAAAAGTGCTTCGATTTATCTAGGAGTGGAAATCTTGATTACCCAGTTGTTGTTTTTATGGGATAAATCGTAATATTCCGCCTTTGAAACCAAATTTTAGCGATTAAAGTTCCTGTACTGCGCCCATTGTGCCCTTTTGCTGCTGCTCAAAGATGAGAAGTACTGTCCTGTTCTTGATTCTGTTGCTGTTCTGTTGCTAGTTGCTTTCATAATTTCTAAGTATTAATATGTTTTTATTGTTGTTTTTAAACTGACTTACAATGTATAGACGACGGATGTTTCATTTTGTTACAGTACTATGCATAAAAAGGTACTATTTTATAGATTATTTAACATATTTTAACATATGAGGAGCAAAGGCTAAGTTATAATAC
>JBPCUG010000728.1:0-7492 GCA_051011275.1 Cyclobacteriaceae bacterium
GTATTTATAGAAGTGAAGACACGGAGTCGCATCGACTATGGTCAGCCTGAAGAGGGATTAACAGAAGAACAGGAACAACGAATATTGGAGGTGGCTGATAATTACTTAGAAGAGAAAGAATGGCATCAAGATATCCGATTTGATGTAGTGGCCATCACTTTAGGCAATCCACCGGATATTACCCATTTCGAAGATGCCTTTTATTAATTTTTCAGACTGAGTGACTTAATCTTCCTTAGGTAGTCCTCACGGTCGTAAACAAGATTTCCTTCCTGATCCCATTCCCGGATCACATAGGGTTTGAAGTCCTTATCATAGGGATCTTCTTTGTATTGTATCTCCTTTTTTCTGTTTCTTCTATTCTTGCGGTATTTGTAGAACTCTTTCCAAACACCTACTCGCTCGCCATTTATGTATTCCCCGGTGACACCTGCTATCCCATTATCGTGGAAGTAAAAGTAAAGTCCTTCTTTTTTGCCATACTCAATGGGGATTACCTCTTTCACTTTGGTGTTTTCCGGATCGTGATAAGTAATTTCCGACTCCTTGGGCCATCCACGATAGAATTTCTCTTTGTCCTTTAAAATGTCATTACTGAAATGCTCCATCCAGCGCCCATGTTTGGTGCCTATATAAAAAATACCTTCGGCTACCAGTTGGTCATCCAAATATCGTTTGTAAGGCCCATGCAAAATGACACCTTTATCTGCGCTTGTTTGACTTGAAAATTTGATCTTGCGGTCATCGCGATCGTAGAAGTACTTCTGCCTGACATAGGGGTTTGGTTCGCGGTATTCTTTGAGAAAGTAGAATTCTTCGTATACTACCTTGCCAGACCTTTGGGTTACGACCCTGCCTTTTTTTGTTTTTATGCCGTAGAAAACTTTCTTTTTGCGTTTTCGCTTTTTCTCTTCTTTTACCTCTTCTTCTTCCTCCTCGTCAAAACTTATGGTGGGTGGTAGTTGAGCTGAAATCGAATCGAGGTTTAAAGGGGCTTCTTCTTTCTTCTTTTTTTTCTTTTGCCTGATGCCTAGGTCTTGGCCAATGGTGGTAAATGTTACCATCACCAAGCAAAGAAAAATGGGAATAAACCGTGACATTTTCATTTCTTATGCGGTTGAAACGAATTTCAAGCTAATTTATTGTACCAATCCTCCTCCTAATGTTTGGTCTATGAAGTTGGTCATCATTTTGAACAGGTGGAGGCTGGTATTTCCACCGTAAATACCGTGATTCCTATTGGGGTAATAAAATGAATCAAATTGTTTCCCTGCGGCAATCAAGGCATCCTGAAAAACCACTGAGTTTTGAAAATGAACATTGTCGTCGCCCGTACCATGGATAAGTAGCAGGTCTCCTTTAAGTTTTTCTACATGGTTTACCGGTGAGTAGTCATCATAGCCCTCTGGATTTAAGCGAGGGGTTCTCATATATCTTTCAGTATAGATGGTATCATAAAATCGCCAGCTAGTCACCGGGGCTACAGAAATGGCCATCTTAAAGTGATCAGCTCCTAATAGCAGGGCTAAGGATGACATGTAGCCACCGTAGCTCCATCCCCAGATACCAATCCTGGAGGCATCAGTGTACGACAAAGTACCCAGATACTTTGCTGCCTCAATCTGATCGGCCACTTCATACTTGCCCAGATTAAGGTAAGTGATGTGCTTGAAGTCGCGACCCCGGCCGCCAGTGCCGCGATTGTCCACACAAGCAATGATATATCCTTTTTGAGCCAAATAGTGAAACCATATCTCACGCGAACTCATCCAGCGATCCGTCACTAACTGACTGCCTGGTCCGCCATAGACAAACATCAATACAGGATAGGTTTTGTTCGGATCAAAATCCGCCGGTTTGATCATATAACCGTTGAGTATCACACCGTCTTTGGTGTCGAATTGAAAAAACTCTTTTTGACCAAAGTTATAACCGCTTACTCTATCTCTAAGAGCTCGGTTCTCTTGCAGCGGCTTCACCAGGCTTCCATCTGCTCGGTGCAGTTTCGTTTGAAGTGGTTGGTTATTGGAAGAATAAGTATCAATAAAGTACTTTCCATCGGTACTGAAGTTGGCATTATGGTAACCTGCTTCCCGAGTCAGTCTTTTTTTCTTGCGACCCTTTAGATCGACGCTGTATAATTGTCGTTGTAATGGTGAGGCTTCGGTTGAGGTGAAATATAGTCTTTTGCTGGCCTCATCAAATTTCGAAAGATTGGTTACCTCCCAATTCCCTTTAGTTATCTGCCTTACCTCGCTGCCGTCAGTGCGATGGAGGTAGATGTGTTTGAACCCATCTTTTTCACTGGTCCGGATAAAATGCTTTCCGTCTTTGAAATAGATGAGCTGATCATTGTAGTCAATATCTACATAAGTTTTGCTTTTTTCTGTTAATATAGATTTTGTGGAACCGCTAGTTACATCTCCATGCAGTATCTCTAGCTTATTTTGATACCTGCACATTCTAATGATAGAAAGCATATCATTATCGGTGGTCCATTGTATGCGAGGTATGTAAATGTTGGTATTCTCCCCGAGATCCATTTTTGTGGTAGTACTATTATCCAAGTGATAAACACTAATGGACACTACAGAATTGTCTTCGCCAGCTTTAGGGTATTTAAAGACATAGTCTGAGGGATAGAGATCGCTCCAACGTTGCATGTTGTAGGTTCTAACCTCACTTTCGTCAAAGGTATAGAAAGCTATTTTATCCCCTTCAGGTGACCAAAAAAATGCTTTGGCAAAAGAGAATTCTTCTTCGTAAACCCAATCTGCGCTACCGTGAATAAGTTGGTTCATGCTACCATTTTCTGTCACAACTTTGGTGGTTTGGCTGGCAAGATCGAATAAATATAGATTATTCTCCCTCACATACGCAACCGCTTTTCCGTCGGGAGAAAAAGTGGCATAGGATTGTTTACCCTGATCTGAAAGAGGTATTAGTTTTTCTTCCTCTCTATCGTAGACATAGTAGTTTGCCTTGTTGGATCTTCGATAGATCCTTTCTTTACCAACTGACAGTAAAACTTTAGATTGATCGGCGCTCAAACTATAGCCTTCAAATGGTACGGGTTCGTCACTTCCAGGTAGGGTTAACTTAGCGCCATCCACTAGTGTTTGCTCTGCTTGCCCAGTAGTGAGGTTGTATTTTAGTAATTGCTGATTGCCCTCCTCGGTTGTGCCCAGTGCAGTATAAAAGGGGCCATCTGGCATCCACCTAATACCTCTTACAGATCTTTGGTAAAATGTGGCATTGGAAAAGATGTCTTCCAGCGCAATAGGCCTTTTATTCTGGGACCATCCCGTGGCAACACTAATACATATTATCAGGCTGTAAAGCCAAAGCTTTTGTAAGATATTCATGCTTTCAATCTAGGGAAATAAAAGAAAAATAGAAAGAACTTGTTCAGAGGGCAGGAGTTGCTTTGTCGACTAAATTTTTCACCGCCATTGCGATGCCTTCCGGGTCAAAGTTGCATTCTTTCTGTAACTCAATTTGTTGCCCGTGCTCTATCACAGCATCTGGTATCCCAAGCCGCTGCACTTGGGCTTGATAGTTATTCTCAGCCATGAATTCCAATATAGCGCTTCCAAACCCTCCCATCAGGCAACCATCTTCAACAGTTATGATCTTTTTGAATTTCTTAAAGATCTTGTGTAGCAATGCTTCATCTAATGGTTTGACAAATCTCATGTCGTAATGAGCTGGATACAATTCTTCCTTATTTAGTGCTTCGCAGGCGCTTGCAGCATAATTCCCAATATGGCCGATTGTAAGAATAGCAACCCCTTCACCTTCACAAATCATACGTCCGGTACCAATTGGAATTTCCTTCATCGGAGTTCGCCACTCTGACATTACGCCTTGTCCTCTAGGATACCGAATTGTGAAAGCCCCTTCCCTGGGAAGCTGAGCAGTATACATCAAATTGCGCAATCCTGATTCGTTCATAGGAGCAGAAACAACCATATTTGGTAAGCACCTCATATAGGCAAGATCATATGCTCCATGATGTGTAGGGCCATCCGCCCCAGCGAAACCTGCGCGGTCCAGACAAAATATCACCGGTAAATTTTGGATGCAAACGTCGTGGATCACCTGGTCGTAGGCCCTTTGCATAAAAGTACTGTAGATATTGCAAAACGGGATCAATCCTTGAGTTGCCAAGCCAGCGCTGAAGGTAACCGCATGCTGTTCCGCAATGCCGACATCAACGGCGCGATCGGGCATGGCTTCCATCATAATGTTCAATGAGCATCCTGAAGGCATAGCCGGGGTGATACCCATGATCTTATCATTTTTTTCAGCCAACTCCACCACGGTATGGCCAAATACATCTTGGTACTTGGGAGGCTGTGGGGAATCATGATTTTTTTTATGGATCTCCCCGGTTACTTTATCGAATTTCCCCGGCGCGTGCCACTTGGTTTGATTGGCTTCTGCCTGGGCATATCCCTTTCCTTTGGTGGTGAGGCAATGAAGAATTTTTGGACCAGGTATATCTTTTAGGTCGTTCAGTACATTCACCAAGTGATTAACGTCATGTCCATCAATAGGTCCGAAATACCTAAGGTTAAGTGATTCGAATAGGTTGCTTTGTTTGAGTAGTGCTGCTTTAAGACCGTTTTCAACCTTGGAAACAATATCTCTGGCCCCCGAACCGAAGCGACTTAACTTACCCAAAGCATTCCAAATTTCATCCTTTACCTTATTATAAGTATGGGAAGTAGTTATGTCAGTAAGGTAATCCTTCAGGGCACCCACATTCGGGTCAATGGACATGCAATTGTCATTGAGCACGATCAGCAAGTTGGAATTGGAAACACCAGCATGGTTCATTGCCTCAAAAGCTATGCCTCCGGTCATGGCACCGTCGCCTATTACCGCAATGTGTTGTTTCTGATCCAAGTTTTGGTATTGAGAAGCTACCGCCATCCCAAGTGCTGCCGAAATTGACGTGGAGGAATGTCCTACTCCAAAAGTATCATAGTTGCTTTCCGATCTCTTGGGAAAACCACTTAAGCCTTTGTATAACCTATTGGTGTGAAATTGGTCACGTCGGCCGGTTAGGATCTTATGCCCATAAGCTTGGTGGCCAACATCCCAGACCAGCATGTCATTTGGTGTATCAAAGACATAGTGTAAGGCAATGGTAAGTTCTACCACTCCTAAACTAGCCCCAAAGTGGCCGCCATACACAGATACCATATCAACGATATACTGGCGCAGTTCTTTACAAACCGGTACAAGTTGATTTAACTTTAGTTTCCTTAAGTCTTCGGGAGTATTAATCGGAGCTAGAAGCGGACCAGGCGCTATCAGCATTTCTTAGAGTATTTGTTTGACAAAATAACTGGAAAACCAGTAAAAAGTTTGCCTTACCTTGCTATCAAGGTACTACAAAACTTTAGCAATCTGACAAATTTATATTTTTTTTTAATGAGGCCCTATTTATTTGGATGATTAAGTAATATCTTTGAGATGCTACATTTTTAGCTAATACGATCCTGTATTCCAATTGAGTTTCGAGATTAAATTATCACTTTTTGAAGGTCCTTTCGATCTGCTGCTTTTTTTTATCGAAAGAGACGAACTCGATATTCACGACATCCCGGTAACCAAGATTACGAACGACTTCCTCGATTACCTGCATCAGCTTGAGCAGATGAATATCGAGGTGGCCAGTGAATTTATTTTAGTGGCAGCCACCTTGATGCGTATTAAAGCTAAGATGCTGTTACCCAGGCCGGTGCTAGATGAAGAAGGAAATGAGATCGACCCCAGGGATGAGTTGGTGAAGCATCTTTTGGAATACAAAAAATACAAGTCCGTGATCCAGGAATTATCCGAGATGGAGGACGCACGACTGCAGAAAGAAAAGCGCGGCAACATACTAAAAGAAATCAAAAACCTGGCTGCAGCATCAAACGTAGAAGCAGAATTACAAGACATTGACCTCTATAAACTCATGCGCACCTTCGAGAAGGTAATGCTGCGTTTTGAGGAAGAAAAGAATAAACCGGTCCATCAAGTGGTGCAATATCCTTACACTATAGCCGCGCAGAAGACCAAACTTTTAGATTTGCTTTCGAAGGAAAAGAAAATGTCTTTCGAAAAGATCATTGCTCAGGAAAGAAATAAGGTCGCAGTCATTTTCAACTTTCTTGCCATATTGGAATTACTCCAATTAAAGCTCATAAAGATTCAGATAGGCATTGGTTTCAACAACTTTTGGATCGAGAGTCCGGAAGAAGCCTTGGTGAATTAAATGAAGCTTGAGTCCAAAAAAGTATTTAAAACTTTAAACCCTAATAAAGTCTGGATCCCGGTCATTTTGGGAGTGGTCATTGTCGGCTACTTGTTTTATAGTGACCCGGATATGACCCCGGATAAACTCAAACTCATCTTCGAGGCCAATGTAGGGGTTATTCTATTGGCCATATTGGTGCTACTTGCTCGGGATTCGGGTTATGTTTATCGCATCCGCACACTAACAGACCAAAATTTAAGTTGGACCAGCAGTATTTATGTGATCATCTTATGGGAGTTTGCCTCGGCAGTTACACCTTCAGTAGTTGGAGGCACGGCAGTAGCGATATTCATCCTGCATAAAGAAGGAATCAATCTCGGTAAGGCTTTAGCTTATGTGATGCTCACTGCCATTTTGGATAATTTATTTTTTGTAGTAGCCTCTCCGATCGTGTTGGCTTTCGCTCCGGATCTTTTTCCGACAGGCTCAAGAATGGGCTATTTCTTTTTTACCAGTTACGGCCTGATTGCTACATATACATTTATCATGTGCTACGCACTATTTATACGTCCAAGAGCTTTTAAGTGGTTTCTATTGAAAGTAACCTCGGTACGCTTATTGCGAAGATGGCGCTATGCCGCCTACGAACGTGGAAATGAAATAATATGGGCCTCTTCACAATTGAGGGGCAAAGCAATGGATTATTGGTTTAAGATAATTGCGGCTACCATTTTCATCTGGACCTCAAGGTACTTAATGCTTAATGTACTGATATCAGGTTATCGCGACCTTGATGTTACCGAACACCTGGTCACTTTCTCGCAGCAGATTATCCTTTGGGTGGTAATGTTGGTTGCTCCCACCCCTGGTAGTAGCGGCATGGCAGAATACGCATTTAGAGAGTTCTTTACCCCGATGTTAGGTGGTTATGTTTTAGTAGTATTGGTTCCATGGCGTTTGCTTACCTTCTATTTTTACCTGCTACTTGGGGCTATATTTCTGCCTCGTTGGGTCAGAAGAGTTTTTGGCAAGAAGTCTACGCCTGATTCAGATGAGGAATCCTCAGCTATTAGTTAGCAGAAAATAATTGGCACCCCTGAAGTCCACACACACCAAGAACGATCAACGATCAACTAGGAACGAGGAACCAAGAACTGGGAACTAATACCTCTCCAACTTGGAAAAAAAGAAGTCACCTTCAATAGCGGCATTGTCGTCAGAGTCAGATCCATGAATAGC
>JBPCUG010000729.1:0-4044 GCA_051011275.1 Cyclobacteriaceae bacterium
TTATATGACATGTCAGGTAACGTATCAGAATGGTGTGAGGATGCTTTTAATCCTGCAGCAGTGCCGGTGGTTTGGGATCTTAACCCAACCTACTTTGATGAAAGCGAACCTCGTAAAGTAATTCGTGGAGGCTCTTGGAAAGATGTAGCCTATTACCTCGAAACTGGTACCCGTTCGTACGAATTCAAAGATTCAGCAACTGCTTTTATAGGATTCCGTTGTGCCATGACCAACTTAGGACGTTCGTCAGGAGAGGAATTCAACTAGGGACAGCTGATAACACTTTTCTTACAAGATATCATTCGACGATAATAATATTTTAAATTTCAAACTTTAAATTTTAGTAAAAATGAGCAAGAAAAAAGGTGGATTTATGGCGCTGTTTTACAGTTCCATAATGCCAAAAATTTACGGAATCGGCGCTGCCGTGGTAATTTTGGGTGCTTTGTTTAAGATTAACCATTATCCTGGCGCAGACTTAATGTTATTGATTGGTCTGAGTACTGAGGCGGTTATCTTCTTCTTTAGTGCATTTGAGCCCAGCCATGCAGAGCCGGATTGGGCCAAAGTATATCCTGAATTAGCTGATGATTTCGAAGGTGAAGGATTGGCAGCAGTGAACGGTTCCAATGGTTCTGTGAGCAAGAAACTAGATCACATGTTGGAAAGCGCGAAGATTGGACCTGAGCTAATTGATAGTCTGGGACAAGGCTTTAACAACTTATCTGATTCAGTATCTAAAATGTCTGATTTAAGCAACGCGGCTGTAGCTACCGATGAGTATGCAGAGAACGTGAAATCTGCTTCACAGTCATTAATAGACATGAACAAGTCTTACGGAGCTACTGTTGACGCTATGGCTGAAATGACTTCTGCATCACAAGATGCTAAGGAGTATCATTCTCAAGTACAAAACGTAACCAAAAATTTAGGTGCATTGAATGCGGTGTACGAAATGGAATTGACAGATGCCAATAACCATATCAAGGCGATGAATAAATTCTACGCCAATATCTCCCATGCAATGGAGAGTATGTCTGAAGCTTCTCGCGAGTCTGAAAACTTCAAGCACCAGTTGACTGCGCTTACCGGTAACCTGACCAACCTGAACACGGTTTATGGTAACATGTTAACCGCCATGAAAGGTTAATAAATTTATACAATTGTTAAACAGGTTAGTTAAATTTTAAGTTATGGCCGGAGGAAAAGAAACTCCCCGACAAAAAATGATCGGGATGATGTACTTGGTTCTTACCGCTTTGCTGGCTTTGAATGTGAGTAATACAGTATTGGAGAAGTTCGCTTTCATGAACACCACTTTGGAAGCAACAGTGGAAGAGGGAGGAGAAAAGAATACTGGTACAATTGGTCGCATTGACAAAGCAGTACAGGATGCCGGGAATAGGACCAAAGACGTAAATGTATTAAATACCGCCAAAGAAGTCAGGACTGAGACTAGCAAGGTGCTAGCCGAGTTGGATAAGCTAAAAGCACAGATCATCGAAGAAACAGGAGGTGTGGACGAGGATGGTAAATTCTCAGGAATGAAGAACATGGAGAAGTTGGCCCGAATGATGATCAAAGAAGGAGGCGGAAAAGGTGGAAAGGATCTTCAAAATCTCTTAAACAACTATACCAAGTTCTTGTCTGACAAGTCTGGTGTTGCAGGAGGACCTATCGCATTTGATGGGAAAGATGACCCTATGTTTACAAGCAACAAGAATGCTCAGAAGAAGAGCTTTGCTGAAGTTCAGTTTGATCAGACACCGATGATTGCCGGTTTGGCTACCATCAGTCAGTTTGAAACTGAGATCATAAATCGAGAATCAGAAGCATTAGAGAAATTGGCCCGTGATGTGGGTGCTGCTGATTTGAAGTTTGACCAGATCAGTCTGGTTGCACTACCTAATTCTAGAGTAGTCGCCGCTGGATCGAAGTACGAAGCTGATTTGTTTATTTCAGCTGCGTCATCTGGTATTCAAAATCCTGAAATGACTTTTAATGGCAAAGACATTGAAGTAGCGGCAGGAAAGGGGAAAATTGCTTTCACTGCTTCAGGTGGAAATTATGATAAGGATGGCATTGCCAAGAAATCATATATTGCTACTGTAAAGCTGAAAGACTCAGTATATATGGATACCATTACCTACTTTGTAGCTAAGCCGGTGATCCAGGTACAGTCTGCAGCAGTACAAGCTTTGTACTTGAATTGCGGAAACGAAATGCAAGTAAATTGCCCTCAGTTGGGTACCAATTATAAGCCTACTTTTAAGGCTACTGGCGCATCTTCTATCCCAGGAGCAAAAACCGGATTGGTTACCTTAGTACCTAATGCTAAGGAAGTGAAGTTGAATGTGTACAACGGTGGCAATTTATTAGGTACTGAGTCGTTTAAGGTAAGACGCGTACCTAAGCCTGAGATCAGGTTGACTTCAAGAGGTAAGCCAATCAATGTAAAATCAGGAGAGAACATTACAGGAATGAGAAGCTTAGATATCGCGGCCATTCCGGACGCTGATTTTAAAGCCTTCTTGCCTAAGGATGCCCGCTACAGGGTAACTGGTTGGGAAGTGACCTTAGCTCGCGGTAAGCGACCTGTTGGCCCTCCGATGAAGTTATCGAAGCAGAAAGCTAGCTTAGGTAGTATGATGGCAAAGGCTAAGGCGGGTGACCGAATTGTGGTTGAAGTGAAGCGGGTGCAACGAATGAATTTCAGAAATCAAACTGAAAACGTTGGCATAAGCACTTCCACTTTTGTAGTACCTTTGAACTAAATTTTTAAAATATACAGGTGATATGAAGTTTTTAAGTTATGTTCTACTAATGGTTTTCATTGCCGTCGGATCGCAAGAGACAGCGGCGCAGGAGACTGAAAACTACGTGAATCACAATTCTACGGCAGGAATTCCGGATTATGATATCATGTACAAAAAGAGGTTGTGGAGGAGAATGGATCTCCGGGAAAAGCAAAACCGACCTTTCTTTGCCTATAATAATGAGATATCAAAACACATTATTGAGGCTGTTAAGGCAGGAGTGTTGTTTCCCTATCAAAATGATTCTTTATTGACTCGCATGTCAAAAGAAGAGTTTTTGGAGAACCTTAAGATGCCTGGAGCCGACGAAGGCCTGACCGAAGAAGAAAAAGCCATGGGCTTTACCGAAGACGATGATGCTGGTTGGGGTGATGGCTGGGGTGATGAAGAATCCACAGATGGTGGCGACGGATGGGGAGATGAAAGTGCTGCAGACGATAGCGAAGCTTCTTCATCTGACGAATACTTCTTTGCCAACAACGTGGTGTTATTAGAGATCATGGAGGATTGGGTTTTTGACAAAAGACGAAGTCGTTTGTTCTATGATATTCAGTCTATTTCGCTAAAACTGCCTTCAGAGTATTTTGATTCTGGGTTGGAGAAAACCGTTGGTACTTTTAAGTACAAGGATCTTGAGAACTTGTTTCGCAGTATGCCTGAGGAAGCCATTTGGTTTAACCCTCAAAATTCAGCCGAGCACAAGAATCTGGCCGATGCTTTTATGCTTCGTCTGTTCAGCGCTCGCTTGATCAAGGTTTCTAACCCTGAAGATGACTATATCGCCGATATATATAACCGTACTCCTAAAGACGGGTTAATTGCTTCACAAAGGATCGAAGAAGAACTTTTGGAACTGGAGCACGAACTTTGGGAATATTAATTTGCTCATTTGAAATTTATAATACAAAGCCGCCTCTTTTGAGGCGGCTTTGTTTTTGTTACGGGTTGCGAGTTACAAGTTGCGCGTAAACGTGTAACTCGGAACACGTAACCCTGCAACTAACTCACTTCAATCCAGCCAACAACTTTTCAGTTTTGCTTGCCCCAATCTCGGCAACCAATGCTTTCTTATCGGCCGACTTGATATTCTTAACTGACTTAAATTTTATCAAAAGTTTATTGATTGTTGCCGCACCTATTCCGGGTACTTCTTCTGGTTGTGAACCAAGGCTGCCAATACTTCGTTTTTGACGGTGAAAATTAATAGCAAAGCGGTGGGCCTCATCTC
>JBPCUG010000730.1:0-2921 GCA_051011275.1 Cyclobacteriaceae bacterium
TGAACTTCGTTCTCATAATCCAAAAAACCCAGTTGTGCAAAAGCATCTGTAAACATCCGTTGACTAGAAGCTGTTGCTATAAATAGGGAAGAAAATAGTACCACAACCGCACCGGCTAGAAAAATTATTTTAGCCTCTTTTCCAATCGACTCAGTATAGATTTGCGAAAGCGTGCTAATGGTTTCGTAACCTTCCGGCACCTCTCCTAACCTATTTAAGATTGCCGCACCTAAAATGTAAAAAGCGGCTGTGGTGATGGTATAAATTAACATAGATAAAAACGCATCCAAATACATTACCCTAATCCACCCTTTTGCTCGTTGCTTCCACTCATCCGTTTCTTGCTTAACTCCGGTAAACTGAGCATATCCCTTTTCAATGCACCAATAAGGATAGGAGATTGCCTCATCCGAACTGACCCCAGTTATCCCAAAAGCTCCTAACGCAACCCCGATCACAGCCGCAGGCATTTGAAAACTAAACCCCTCACCGATTTCCGGCCATGAAATAGCATAAGGGGTAGATTGCAACATAAAAACACAAGCGATGGTAAACAAACTGAAAACTGCAATCAGGAAAACGGCTATTTTTTCAATTCGGGCGTATTTGCTGCCTACCACCAAGAAAATAGTTAGAAAGGCCACTGCCCAGGTCCAGCCCCAAACCGGCACCACAGGAAAAGCAACGTTCAACGCCAATGCCACACCGCCGATCATTCCACCGTATTGAATAAAGTGGATCGCTTTGATCACCAGCCAGGTCCAAATACTCCAGTGTCCTCTGCCGATCTTCGGTCCTGGCAATTTGGAAAAAGCGAGCAATGTCGTTTCGCCGGTACTGATGGCGTGCTTACCAAACTCCAGCTGTACCATTACTTTTACCATACAACTTATCAAAATCACCCACAAGGCTACAAACCCAGCTCTCGCCCCCAATGTAGTGGTCATAATCAGTTCACCGGCTCCAACAATATTAGCGGTAACGATCAATGAAGGTCCCAGATACTTTAGGCGCTGGACAAAACTGGTAGGTGGATTTATAGTATGTAGTTCGGGCATTTATTTCATTTTCTAGCAGCTGTGCGAGACAAGTATAAAGGCGTAGGTAGCTTGCTTTTCCATTTTTTTTTAATGCCTGAATGAATGCTTTCTTTTAACAAACCGAAAATATTATCTTATTGCAGCTTCTCAAAGTAGAAAAAAATATTGGTATTTGAAATTTAAAGGATCCACGCCATGTTTTCTATCGCTACTCTAAGCGTTTCGAGATTACCTAGGTGTTTTGGACCTGGCGTAAACCATTTTAGGATATGATCTTGCTAAATCAATTGTTGATATTTCTTGGATGTAGTGCAATATTACTTTCCAGCTGCACTTCTAACCAGGAGGACCATACAGAGCAAATTAGTACTTCGGAAGGACCGCCAAATGTTATTTTAGTGATTACCGATGATCAAGGATACGGTGAAATCGGAGCTCACCAAAATCCACGGATCAGGACTCCGAATCTAGATGCACTTCATGCAAATAGTATTCGTCTGACTGACTTCCATGTAAGTCCTACCTGCTCCCCTACCAGAGCAGCTTTGATGACAGGCCACTACTCAAATAGAACTGGCGTCTGGCATACGATCGCCGGGAGGTCGCAGATCAGGCAAAATGAAGTGACCATGGCAGAGGTCTTCTTACAGAATGGCTATAGTACCAGCATTTTTGGGAAGTGGCATTTGGGCGATAACTACCCCTTTAGACCACAAGACAAGGGGTTCCAAGAGGTATTGGTACATGGTGGAGGAGGTGTCACCCAGCAGCCGGACTATTGGGGCAATGATTATTTTGACGACACCTACTTCCACAATGGTCAGCCGGAAAAGTTCGAAGGCTATTGTACTGATGTTTGGTTTGACAATGCCATTCAGTTTATAGAGGAAAAAAAAGATTCTGACAGTCCGTTTTTCTGTTATATTGGCACAAACGCACCACATGGACCATTCCTGGTTGAAGATAAGTATCGAGAGAATTATGAGGGAGATAGCAGTGTCGTTAACCCCGCTTTTTACGGCATGATTGAAAATATTGATTACAATATGGGGCGCTTGCTAGACTACTTAGATCAGAGCGGCCTTCAGGAAAATACTTTGGTGATCTTTATGAGTGATAACGGAACGGCAGCCGGTGCAAATATGAATGAGCTTCAGGAGGTAATCGAAGGGTACAATGCTGGCATGAGAGGAAAGAAAAACAGCGCTTATGAAGGAACACATCGCGTCCCATTCTATATGTATTGGCCAGCCGGTGGTCTTGATAAGGGGCAAGATATAAACACCTTGACTGCCCATATTGATGTTTTACCTACCCTTATTGACTTGTTAGAATTGAATGGTAAACCGGAGTTGCAGTTTGATGGCCAAAGCATTGTGAAGGAAATATTCGGATCAGGTAATCTGGAGGGACAAAGGACATTAGTAACTGATTCTCAAAGAAAGGAAACACCGGAGAAATGGAGAAAATCATGCACCATGCGAGGTAAATGGCGCCTCATCAATGGCAAAGAATTGTACAACGTCGAGGATGACCCAGGCCAAAAAAATGATTTGGCCGCTGACCGCCCTCAACTTGTTGCTGATCTAAGAGGTGAATATGAAAAATGGTGGGAGGACCTGTTACCTACGTTTAATGATATACCGAAAACCATACTGGGCAGCGAACAGGAACCCACTACGATTTTATATATTCACGATATGCATCTCAAAGAGGAATATAGTACTACGCTGCCTTGGAATCAATATCAAACTAGAAAAAACGATATTAAATCCATGGGCTGGTGGGCGGTGGATGTTGCGGAAGCAGGATCCTATCAGATGACATTTTATCGCTGGCCATCACATCTTCAAGTTCCAATTACCTCACCGTTGGAAGGTA